>JBKJLU010000106.1:0-6024 GCA_046596815.1 Acidimicrobiales bacterium
GGACACCGGCGGGCGCTGCGGCAACGTGTTCGTCGTCGGTGTGCTCGACATCGCCCGCGCCGGCGGTCGCCTGGCTTCGGGCGTGGAAGCCGAGGTCGACGCCATCCCCGTGCTGAGCATGGTCGCAGGCTCGATCGTGCCCGTCGGATCGGCCCGTACCCACGACGAGGCCGCCGATGCCATGGCCGCCCACATCATCGCCTTCGGCACGAACCTGCGGGTGGGAATCGGCATCGCTGACCACGGCGCCGAGCCCCTCTGGCGAGCCCTCGAATCTCGTCTCGTCGACGCGCCCAGCATCCTCGATGTCGTCCGCTACCGCATCGGCCCCAGCGTCGGCGCCCACACCGGCCCCGGCACCGCCGGCGCCGTGTTCTATTCGGCGCGATAAAACGGTTTTGGAGGGTGAGCGCGCACGAATCGTGCGTTGTCACCCCCCAAAACCCTCAAAGGCTGCTGCTGAGGGCTTGGACGACGGTTTCCTGGAGGTAGCCGAGGTAGCTGTAGAGGGCGAAGCCCGGTGCACGGGGGTCGTCTTCTTCGAGTTCCTGCTCGTACAGGTCCTCGGAGACCTCGAGGCGGGTGCCGAGAACCAGGCGCAGGTCGTTGAGGGCACCCATCCAGGCGGTGAGCTGGGCCTCGTCGAGACGCTTCTCGTCGAGGGTGGCTTCGAGCACGGCCAACGACGACAGCCGGTGGTTCGTCAGGTCGTCGCGCATCAGCCGCCGGTAGTCGTCGTTGCGCTCGTCGTCGTTGAGATAGGCCGGAGGGAAGAGCCGTTCGAGGGCGGGGTCGTCGCTCGACAGGAGGTCGCGCAACTGGCCCGGGAGGGTGCGCAGCAGGTCGCGCTCCCACGTCTCGAGGTCGACCGTGTAGTCGCCCGCACGGGTGCGGCGGATCTTGGCGCCGAAGCCGAACGCCATCAGTCGGGCTGCTCCATGGTCGCCCACAGCCCGTGCTCGTGGAGGCGGAAGACGTCCATCTCCGCTTTCTCCCGCGTGCCCGACGAAACGACGGCGCGGCCTTTGTGGTGCACGTCCAACATCAACTTGGTGGCCTTCTCCCGGCTGTAACCGAACAGTTTCTGCAGGACGAAGGTGACGTACGACATCAGATTGATCGGGTCGTTCCAGACGATGACGATCCACGGGCGGTCGGTGTCGAGGCGGGTCTCTTGCTCGGGCTCGGCGACGTCGACATCGGCTTCGGCCGTCTGGGTGTCGGTCATGCGACCCGCATGCGCATGGACAACACGAGGCGCAACGTGGCGATCCAGACGGCGACCGCCCCCAGGATGTGGATGGCCACCAGCAGCGGGGGTACCGCCGTGAAGTACTGGGCGTAGCCGACCGCCGCTTGGGCGACGAGGACGCCGAGCAACACCTGGGCCCGCCGTGACACCTGTGCTGGGACGCCGGCCAGGCGGAGGCTTCGTAGCAGGTACAACGCCAGCGCCCCGAAGAGCAGCACGGCGACCGAGTGGAGCCGGGCAACGGCCCCGACGTCGAAGGGAAGGCGTTCGACCAGTTCGCCGTCCCTGGATCCGGCGTGGGGCCCCGATCCCGTCACCACCGTCCCGAGGAAGATGGCCAGAGCGGCGGCAGCAACGAGCAGACGTCCGAGGACGAGGTGTTCGGCGGCGACCGCAGCCACGGTTCGGCCCTCGTCGGGGACACCGGCCCGGTGATGCAGGACGGTGGCGTTCAGCAACAGCACCATGGAAAGGATGAAGTGGCCCATGACCAGCGGCGGAGCCAGGTGGAAGAGAACGACGAGGCCGCCGAGGACGATCTGACCGACGACGCCGCCGACGAGTCCCAGAGCCAGCCAGGTGAGGTCGCGGCGCTTTGGCCGCCGGACCAGGGCGCCGAGCACGGCCACCATGACGGCGACCGAGACGAGGCCGGTGACCGTGCGGTTCACGAACTCCACGAGGGCGTGGTACTCGAGGGGAGCCACGATGCGGCCTCCGTCGCAGGTCGGCCAATCCGGGCAGCCAAGGCCCGATCCGGTGAGACGGACGCCGGCCCCGGTGACCACGATGAAGGCCAGAGCCACGAGGGCCACGAGCGTCACCCGTTGGTAGGCGCGCGGCGACAGGCGGAACCGCTCCATGATCTGCTCCATGACTCCGGCGATGCTAGGAGTCCGCAGGGCCGGCGAAGCAAGCGACGTTTTGGCGACACGGTGGCGCGCCGCCGTAGAGTCGCAACCCTGATGGCCCGCCTGAAGGCGTATGTCGCCCTCACGAAGCCGCGCATCATCGAGCTTCTGCTCGTCACCACCGTTCCAACGATGGTGGTAGCCGCGCGTGGGCTTCCTCCGCTTTGGCTCGTCGTCGCCACCATGGTCGGCGGCACGCTGGCCGCAGGTGGGGCCAACGCCATCAACATGTACGTCGATCGCGACATCGACAAACTCATGAAGCGGACGTCCACCCGTCCGCTGGTCACGGGGGAGATAACGCCCCGGGCGGCGCTGACCTTCGCCATTGGCCTCGAGATCGTGGCCTTCCTCGAGCTGTGGCTCCTGGTCAACCTCCTGTCGGCCTGCCTCGCCGTCAGCGCCACCCTCTTCTACGTCTTCGTCTACACGTTGTGGCTGAAGCGCACGACCAGCAACAACATCGTCATCGGCGGCGCCGCCGGCGCCGTCCCTGTGCTCGTCGGATGGTCGGCCGTGACGAATTCTCTCGGCCTCGCCCCGCTCGTGCTCTTCGCCGTGATCTTCGTGTGGACCCCGCCCCACTTCTGGGCGCTGGCCATCAAGTACAAGGACGAATATTCCGCAGCGTCAGTGCCGATGCTCCCGTCGGTGGCCAGCTTCGCCAAGGTGGCCCGCCAGATCGTGATCTATACCGTGATCCTCTGGGCCGTCTCGCTCGTCTTCGTGCCCGCCGCCGGCATGGGCCTCATCTACATCGTCGCCGCCGTCGTCCTCGGAGGCCTGTTCCTCGTCTTCGCGCTGCAACTCCAGCGCGACCAGACGGCCGCCAGGGCCATGCGGCTCTTCGGCTATTCGATCTCCTACGTCACCCTGCTGTTCGGGGCGATGGCCGTCGATCGGCTCGTCGCCTGAGATGCTGATGGCTATCGTTCCAGCGCTTTTCGTCACGTTGCTCCAGGAAGGCGAATGACCTCAACCCTCACCCGGCCCACCGAGGCCACGTCCGTCCCGAACGGTGGCGACACCGCCGGCTCCCGGCCCGAACCCGGCACGTTGCTCACGACCGGCGACCACAAACGCCTCGGCCTGCTCTTCATCTACGGCGGCGTGGCGTCATTGCTGGCGGCCAGCATCTCGGGCCTCATCTTCTTCGCCATCAACGGCGGTCCGGCCGTCTGGACCGGGAATCAGTCCCGGCTCTCGTCGGTGACGACCTCGGCGGCCCTCATCATCGGGATTCCGGCACTCTGGATCGGGCTCGCCACCTACGTGATGCCCCTGCAGATCGGGGCCACCCGCCTCGCCCTGCCCCGGATGCACACCCTCGCGCTGTGGGTCTACGGCGTCGGCGGCGCGCTCACGACGGTCGGATACCTCGCCGACGACCGGCCCATCAACAGCCTGGCCTCGAGCATTCCCGCCCGGGCATTTCGCGGCAATCCGGCCGCCGACGTGACCCAGCTGATCGTCGTCGGCCTCCTGCTCATCGGCGTCGCCATCTTCCTCAGTGCCGTCAGCTTGTTGACGACCGTGCTGAATCGCCGAGCCGATGGTCTTCGCCTCACCTACCTGCCCCTGTTCAGCTGGAGCACGCTGGCGACGAGCACCGTCCTCGTCCTGGCGACCCCGGTGTTCATCGCCGGCCTCGCCCTCCTGTACTTCGACCTCCACTACGGCGGCTCGCTCTTCGGACGTGGCGTCGCCTCCGAGCGCATCTGGGAGCACTCGCTGTGGGTGATGGGTCACCCGTTCGGCCTGCTGTTCGCGGCGGCCGCCGTTGGCATCTTCGGTGACGTCGTGTCCACCCACACGGGTCGACCGCTGGTCGGCTTTCCTGCGGCCCGGGTGGCTGCAATTGCCGCTCCGCTGCTCACCGTCTTCCTTTGGGCCGGAAACGTGAGCGTGCTCCGCAGCCCGTTCGGCCCGGTCGCCACCATCGGCGGCATCGTCGTCGGCGCCCCCCTCGCGCTCGGCCTGCTGACCTGGCTCGGCACCCTGAAGCAGGGCAAGATTCGCTTCCACCCGAGCCTGGCCTTCGCCGCCCTCTTCCTGGCCAACGTGGGTCTGGCGACCGTGTTCTCGATCGTGGCGGTCGTCGTGGGCGTCGAAGGCTCTGATGCCGATGCCTTCCGCAACGGGCAACTCTCGATGCTCACCTTCGGTGCGGCCCTGCTCGGATTGGGGGGAGCAGCGGCCCATTGGTCGCCGAAGCTCTGGGGCCGGACGACGCCCGCAGGTCCGGCCTTGGCCCAAGCGCTGCTCTTCTTCCTCGGCAGCATCCTCGTGGCCCTCCCCGGCTATCTCATCGGCCTCGGCGCCAACGACTCGGTCGTCCCGATCGGCATTGCCGGGTTCGCGCTGATCGCCGCGGGGCTTGGGGTCTTCGGGCTGAACCTGGCCGCCCGCAACGCCACCTCGGACGACGATCCATACGGCGGCCACACCCTGGAATGGGCGACCACTTCGCCGCCGCCGGCCCACAACTTCGAGACGATCCCCGACATCCGTTCCCCGCATCCCCTGCACGACGCCCGAGGAATCGACTGATGGTCACCCCCATGCTCGCCCTGCCGTCCGCCGGGAGCTCCGGGACCGGAGTCGAGGCCCGCCGATCGACGTTGCCCCTCGCCGTCGTCCTCGGCGGCGCCGGCGTGGCCACGCTGGTCGGCGGCCTGATCGCCGCCTATCTCGCCTTGCGGTCCGCTCCAGGCGAGTTCATCCCCGAGGGCGTCGGCTACGACAACTACACCGCCTCGACCCTGTCCATCACCGCCGTCATGGCCATGGTCACCATCGAGTGGGCCGCCTATGGCATCCGCAAGGGGTTCCGCGGGCAGGCGCTGTTCGGGTTCGGCATCACCATTCTCCTGGCCGGTGCCTTCCTCAATGCCCTCTACTACCTCATCACCCAGTTGGGTTTCGAGGCCGGGTCGAGCGATTACGCCACCGTCGTGTACACCATGCTCGGATTGGCCTTCGCCCTCGTGGTGGTGGGACTGTTCGCCGTGATCCTCACCGGGTTGCGGGCCGTCGGTCACCAGTTGACGACCGACAACTACCACCTGATCCGGGCGACTGCGCTGTTGTGGCACGTCGTGGCGCTCGCCTGGCTCGCCGTCTACTACACCGTCTACGTCACGAAGTAGGAGCCGTGTTCAACGCTGCCTCGAAGCTCTACTTCACCCTCGCCGGTCTCGCCGTCGTCGTCGGCTTCGCCTACGTCATCGGCACGAGTGACCGGGTCGGGTTCACCAATCTGGTCATCGCCGGGCTTGCGGCGGTGGTTCTGGGCGTCGCCGCCTACGTCTACGTCCCCCGCGAACCGCTGGCCGTCGCCCTCGACGAGGCAGCTGAGCCTCGCCCGGCCGACGCCACCGACACGGCCGGCGCCAGCACCTGGCCGGTCTGGGGCGCGCTGTCGCTCGGGCTCATCGCCGCCGGAGCCGCCACCGAGGGATCACTGATTCTGCTCGGCGTCATCGTCGGCCTGGTCGCCGTGTTCGCCTGGTTCGGGCAGGTCTGGCGTGAGCACCCGTCGTGGACCCCGGCCATGACCGACCGCATCAACGATCGCTTCGTCGTCCCGATCGGCCTGCCCGGCACCATCTTCCTGCTCGCCGGGGCCGGCGTCGTCGCCTTGTCCCGACTCTTCCTCGCGGTGTCGGCGGAAGCCGCCCCGATCATCGGCATCGTCACCGCCTTCGCCCTGCTAGGCGCTTTCTGGATGATCGCCACCAAGAACATCGGGCGCTCGGCCGTCACCACGTTGGCCACCGTCGGCGTCGGCCTGTTGCTGGCCTCCGGCGTCGCCGGAGCCCTCAAGGGCGAGCGCGAGTTCCACTCTGGTGAGGGTGGGGG
>JBKJLU010000206.1:0-6127 GCA_046596815.1 Acidimicrobiales bacterium
GATGGGTGCGCCTCGAATACCTCGTACCTGCCCGCGGCCTTATCGGATTCCGCACCGAGTTCGTCACCGAGACGCGCGGCACCGGCCTCATCCACCACGTCTTCGAGAAGTGGGAGCCGTGGTTCGGCGACATCCGGATCCGCCACAACGGTGCCCTGGTGGCCGACCGTCGGGGACCGACGACCACGTTCGCCCTCATGGCGCTGCAGGACCGGGGCGTGCTCTTCCTCGGCCCCGGCATCGAGGTCTACGAAGGAATGATCGTCGGCGAGAACGCCCGGTCCGACGACATGGACGTCAACCCCGCAAAGGAGAAGAAGCTCAACAACATCCGGTCGTCCACGGCCGAGGTCTACGAGCGACTCATCCCCGCCCAGCTCTTCTCCCTGGAGCAGGCCCTCGAGTTCATCGGCGAGGACGAGTGCGTCGAGGTGACCCCCAAGACGGTGCGGCTCCGCAAGGTCGTCCTCGACGCCACCGAGCGAGGCCGCGCCGCCAAGCGCGCCAAGGCCGGCGTCGGGAGCGCCAGCGAGCAGCCGGCACGGGAGCGGAGCCAGCCTCATCGGCGCAGCGAGCCAATGTCAGGGTGCGAACTCGGCGACTTCTTTGATGCGGGCGAGGGTGGCTTCCATGCCGGCGGTGTTGTGGGGGGCACGTTCCTTCACGCCGGAGGCGAGAGCGCCCACGTACTTCATCCAACCGGGGCGATGGTCGATCGTCGATTCGGTGAGGCGGCAGGAGCGCTGGTCGAGGGGCTCGATGCGGTAGCGCCACTGGGCGATCTTGAGGCCGGGGCCGGCGGTGACCTCCCAGGCGAGATCGGTCGGTTCGGTGAATTCGACGATGCGGCCGTTGGTCGACCACTTCTTCTTGCCGTTCTGGTTCGTGCCCGTGAACGTGGCGCCGACGGTCGGCCCGGTGGCGCCGCCCTTCCACTCGACCTTCGTGGTCTCGGGACTCCACTCGCCCATGCGGGAGAGGTCGGACACCAGTGCCCAGACCGCGTCGGCCGGTGCGGAGATGTCGATGGAGACGCTGACGGGGTCGCTCATCGCTTCCGTCCCCTTCCCATGCCGGCCCCGACTCGTCGGGCTTGGGCCACCCGCTGGGCGCCGGGCGCGGCGGCGGATTCGGCGTTGGCGTGGGGAGCCCGCTCTTCGGGCTCCCAAGCGGAAAGGTCGCTGAGCCGAGGGTCGTTGGAGAACACCTCGACGAAGTGGCGGGAGAGCTGCAGACGCTTCTGCAGTCGCTCGACCTCGACCTCCTGATTCCAGAGGGCGAGGGAGACGGCGACACCCGCTGCCCCGGCGCGCGCCGTGCGGCCAGAGCGGTGAAGGTAGGCCTTCTCGTCTTCCGGCGGGTCGTAGTGGATGACCACGTCGACGCCTTCGATGTGCAGGCCGCGGGCGGCGACATCGGTGGCCACGAGTACGGGGAGGTCGCCGTCCTCGAACTGCTTGAGGGCCCGCTGGCGCACGCTCTGGGCGAGGTCGCCGTGCAGGGCGCCCGCCTTGATGCCCTCGCGCTTGAGCTGATCGGTGAGGCGGTCGCAGCCCCGCTTGGTCCGGCTGAAGATCAGGGTTCGGTAGGCGCTGCGAGCGATGGTGGCGGCAACTTTCACCTTGTCCATCTCGTGGACCTTCAGGAACCGGTGGCTCATCTGGTCGACAGTGGCCGTGAGCGACTCGACCTCGTGGCGCACCGGATCGTTCATGTGGTTCTTGACGATGTAGTCGATGTCGCCATCGAGGGTGGCTGAAAAAAGCAACGTCTGGTGCTCTTGCACCATGCGCCGCAGCACCCACTGGACTTGGGGCATGAACCCCATGTCGGCCATGCGGTCGGCCTCGTCGAGGACGAGGATGCGGACGTCGTCGACGGCCAGCTCGCCCCGGTCGCCGAGGTCGATGAGACGCCCGGGCGTGGCGATCATGATGTCGACTCCACGCTGGAGGGCCTTGATCTGGCGGTCCATCGGGGCGCCGCCGTAGACGGCGAGGGTGGTGAGGCCGTGGACCTCAGCCAGGGGGGCAATGACGGCCCGCACCTGGACGGCCAGCTCGCGGGTGGGCACGAGGACGAGGGCGCGGGGCTTCTTGGGCTCGGCCTTCTCCGTCCGCATGATGAGCGGAAGGCCGAAGCCGAGGGTCTTGCCCGACCCGGTCTTGGCCTTGCCGCAGACGTCGCGGCCGGCGAGGGCGTCTTGGATGGTGAGGCTCTGGATGGCGAACGGGGCGTCGATGCCCTGTCCGGACAGCGCCTCGATCAGGTCGGCAGAGACGCCGAGCGCCTCGAAGGTGGCGGTCATGATGCGGTGGTACCTCTTGATCTGTTCGGAGAGGGTCGCCTCGGGGCGACGCTGTCTCGATACGAACAGCCGCGTGGTGAGGTGACCCGCGAGCGGTCCCAATGACCTACTCGACTCCTCCCAGGCTACCGGTTGGGGGACGCCATGGCGTAAATTGCGTCATGTCCTCTCTCTACGACATCCCGCTCAAGACCCTCGACGGTAAGGACGCCAGCCTCGGCGACTTCAAGGGCAAGGCCGTCCTGGTCGTCAACGTGGCTTCCAAGTGCGGTCTCACGCCCCAGTACGAAGGCCTCGAGAAGCTGCACGAGCAGTACGCCAGCCGGGGTTTCACGGTCGTCGGCTTCCCCTCCAACCAGTTCAAGGGGCAAGAGCCCGGTTCGGCCGACGAGATCATGGAGTTCTGCTCGATGACCTACGGCGTCACCTTCCCCTTGTTCGAGAAGACGGACGTCAACGGCGACGACCGCAGCCCCGTCTATGAGATCCTGACCCAGGCGGCCGACGCCGAGGGCCACCAGGGCGACGTCCGGTGGAACTTCGAGAAGTTCCTCGTATCGCCCGACGGCGAGGTCGTGGCCCGCTTCGGCCCGCTCGTCCAACCGGAGGACGAGAATCTCGTGAAGACCATCGAGGAGCAGCTCCCCGTCAAGACCGGCTGACCCGCACTTCCGAGAAAGATTCGAGAGTCGAACCTTGACCCTTCGGGTGCGGTCCGACTAAAAACTTGTCCGTTGGGTGAAGAGTTGACCCGCGCGATCGAGGGGATCAGGATTTGAGCGGACTTCGTGGACAGGCCGCGATCGTCGGTGTGGCCGACGCAGCATCGTCGACGGGTGAGCTCGAGCTCACCGGGCGGGCTTTGGAGGCGGCCATGGTGAAGGAGGCCCTCGACGACGCCGGACTGACGCTGGCCGACATCGACGGCGTCTGCCATAGCCAGAACTCGATGGCCTTCGCCGAGTTCCTGGGCATCACCGCCAAGTTCACCGACTCCACGATGACCGGCGGTTCGGTGTTCGAGGTCTTTCTCGAGCACGCCGCATCGGCCATCGCCGCCGGCGTGGCCGAGTGCATTCTCGTCGTCTTCGCCCAGACGCCCCGCGCCGATCGCAAGAAGCGCAGCTTCGGCAACGGCGGCGGGCGTCCCGGGATGATGGCCGGCCCGATGATGGAGTGGGAGGTGCCGTACGGGCTGCAGACACCCAAGGGCGCCTACGCCCTCGCCGCCAGCCGGCACATGCACGAGTACGGGACCACCCCTGAGCAACTGGCCCAGATCGCCGTGAGCACGCGGGATTGGGCGTCGATGAACCCCCGGGCCCGCTATCAGGACAAGATCACCGTCGACGACGTGCTCAACAGTCCGATGCTGGCGTCGCCGCTGCATCTGCTCGATTGCTGTCTCGTCACTGACGGGGCCGGTGCGTTCATCGTGATGAGCGCCGAGCGGGCCAAATCTCTGAAGAAGCCGCCCGTCTACGTGCTCGGTGCGGCGACGGCCCACACCCACATGTCGATCAGCTCGATGCCCGACCTGACGACCACACCTGGCGCCATCTCCGGACCCCACGCCTTCGAGATGGCCGGCGTGAAGCCGAGCGAGGTCGACGTCCTGATGGGCTATGACAGCTTCACCATCACCGCGCTGCTGCACCTCGAGGACCTCGGGTTCTGCGGCAAGGGCGAGGGCGGCCCGTTCGTGGAAGACGGGAAGATCGGCCCCGGAGGCTCGCTCCCCATGAACACCAACGGCGGCGGGCTCTCGTTCACCCACCCCGGTATGTACGGGATGTTCCTCGTCGTCGAGGCCGTCCGCCAACTCCGGGGCGAATGCGGCCCCCGCCAGGTCGACGACGCCAATATCGCCGTGGCCCACGGTTCAGGGATGGTGCTCTCGTGCATGTCGACCGCCATCCTCGGGACGGAGGCGACCCTGTGAGCGATACCAAGCCCACGCGGTTCGAGCCGGCGATGTCGGAGGTCACCGAGCCCTTCTGGGAGGCCACTCGCAACCGGGAGTTCCTCCTGCAGTGGTGCACGCCCTGCAATGCGCCGATCTTCTATCCGCGCGAGGTGTGTCCCACCTGCCTCAGCCGCGATGGCCTGGAGTGGCGGCCGTCCAGTGGCGACGGCACCGTCTACGCGGCCAGCGTGCAGCACAAGCCCGGGAACCCCCTCATGGCCGACCGGGTGCCGTACGTCGTGGCGCTGGTCGAGCTCACCGAAGGCCCTCGATTGATGACCAACGTCATCAACTGCGCGCCCGACGACGTCACCATCGGTGCGGCCGTGCGCCTCACCTGGGAGGCCCTCAGCGATGGGCGCAACCTCCCGCAATTCGAACTTTCGCAACCCACTGAACACAAGGAGTCCTGAGCCCATGGCCATGGAGATCGATCTCGGGCCGAGCGCCCAGAAATTCCGCGACGAGTTGCGCCAGTGGCTCGAGGTCAACCGGCCCGACGAACTCATCGGGGTCGAGGCCGAGCGGGCCAGCTTCGGTGAGAACCAGGGGGCCGTGAAGGCCTGGACCGACAAGCTCCACGCCGCCGGCTACCTGTGCGTCTCGTGGCCCGAGGAGTTCGGTGGCAAAGGCCTCAGCGGCATTGAGGTAGCGGTGATGAACGAGGAGTTCGCCCGGGCCAACGTGCCCCGCGTGACGCGCGGTATGGGCGAGTGGCTGGTCGGCCCCTCCATCATCGTGTGGGGTACCGACGAGCAGAAGGCCTACTTCCTGCCCCGCATCATCGACGGCACCGACCGCTACTGCCAGGGCTTCTCCGAACCCGACGCCGGCTCCGACCTCGCCGGTCTCAAGACGAAGGGCGTCGTCGACGGAGACGAGGTCATCATCACCGGCCAGAAGGTATGGACCTCGGGCGCGCAGCAGGCGAACATGATGTTCTGCCTGGCCCGCACCGATCCGGATGCGCCGAAGCACAAGGGCATCAGCTACATCCTCACCCCGATGACGTCGGACGACGACCGGGGCGACAACGGCTTCGAGCTCCGACCGATCAGGCAGCCAACGGGCGGCAGCCACTTCACCGAAACCTTCATCACCGAGGCCAGGGCGCCGCTGTTCAACGTGATCGGCGGCCTCAACAACGGCTGGCGAGTCACGATGACGACGCTCGGAAACGAGCGCGGCGGCAACGCCACCACCCAGCACGTGCAGTACACGAAGCAGTTCTGGGAGGCCGTCGAGCTGGCCAAGAAGTACGGCAAGACCGACGACCCGATCGTCCGCCAAGACCTGGCGTGGGCCTTCAGCCACGTCGAGATCATGCGCTTCAACGGGCTCAAGACGCTGTCCGAAGTGGTGGCCAAGAAGGAGCCGGGGCCGGGCGCGTCGATCAACAAGATGTTCTGGTCGGAGTACTCGCAGCGCTTTGCCGAGATCATCATGAACATTCGGGGCGCAGACTCCCTCGTCAATCCGACGAACGACGACCCGGCGGCGTACGCGCCTGACAAGTGGACGACGAACTTCCTGTCGACCCGGTCGGTCACGATCTGGGGCGGTACCGCCCAGGTGCAGCGCAACATCGTCGGCGAGCGCGTGCTCGGTCTGCCGAAGGAGCCCGACAGCGAAGCGGCCAAGAAGGCCAAGGCCGAGCAGACCGCTCGCGAGGCGTCCGCATGAGCGAAACCGCGCCCGTCGGCTCAGAGGCAGTTACAGCTACGGCACCCGATCGCAAGGCCGAGCTGGCCGCCCAGGGCATGACGCTGGCGTGGTGGGCCGAGCAGATCCCCGAGAAGAAGGCCCTCATCTCGCCCACCGGCGACCGCACGTTCGCCGAGTTGAACGGCAAC
>JBKJLU010000022.1:0-3330 GCA_046596815.1 Acidimicrobiales bacterium
CTGACACCGGCACGTTCGGGCCATTGAAAAATGGCCACGATGGGCCATGGCCTGTCAACGGTCTTTGCCCCAACATGAGTTGTGGGTTCAACCAGGGGGTCGACGATGGGCAAATCAGTGCGGCGTACGGGATGGGCGACGGCGGCAGCCATCGTCGTTTCGTTGTCGTTGCTTGCCGGTCCGGCAACGGCGGAGGATCCCCTCTTCCTCAACTGGGCCCAGCTGACGCCTGGCCTCACGGCGGGCTACGACCCGACCTCAGCCAACGAGTGCAAATCCGGCAAGATCAACTGCGTCGACGCCGTGATCCGCGAGATGACCCGGCGCTTCGATCGCCTCGCCGCCGTCTGCGACCACGACTCGCTCTTCGCCCTCGCCTACCTCCGCACGACGGAGGAGTATCGCCGCTCGGCTGTCGAACCCGGGTTCTACAGCGACGTCAACTTCGTCAACCACGAGGATGCGGTGTTCGCCCGGTACTACTTCGATGCCTACGACGCCTGGCACGCCGGCAACACCGCCGCTACACCGCCGGCCTGGCGCCTCGCTCTGCAGGCCGCCGACGACAAGGCCGTCAACGGCGGCACCAGCATCCTCCTCGGCATCAGCGCCCACATCAATCGCGACCTTCCCTTCGTGCTCTGGGAGATCGGGCTCGTCAAAGCCGATGGCACCAGCCGCAAGCCCGACCACGACAAGGTCAACGAGTTCCTCAACCGGGTGTCGCTCTACCCGGAGGCCAACCGGCGCTTCGACGACACCATCAGCCCGAACGCCGCTCCCGGTGGCATCCAGGCCATCATCGCCTGGCGGGAAGAGGCCTGGCGCAACGCCGAGCGCCTGCGGGCGGCCGAGAACAACCCGATCGAGTTCGCCGCCGTGAAGCAGAGCATCGAGGACGCCGCCGTCGCCGAGGGCCTGACCCTGCGCCAGACCGGCACCTACGCCCCCTTCGGGGACAGCAGCGCCCGCGACGCCTACTGCGCCGCCAATCACAACAAGGTGTGACCTCGTAGCGACCCGTCGGCCAAACTGAGCGGCGTGATCTACACCAGCCCGCTCCCCGACGTCGAGATCCCCGCCTCGACCATCACGGCCTACGTCTTCCGGGGAGCCGACGCCTACCCCGACCGCCCCGCCCTCGTCGACGGCGCCTCGGGCCGCACCCTCACCTATGCGGAGCTTCGCGATGCCATCCGACGCTTCGCCGGCGGTCTCGCCGCCCGAGGCTTCGGCAAGGGCGACACCCTGGCGTTGATGGCCCCCAACCTTCCCGAGTACGCCGTGGTCTTCCACGGCACGGCGGTCGCCGGCGGCACCGTCACCACCCTGAACCCGACGTACACCGCCGACGAGATCCGCCATCAGTTGCAGGACTCGAAGGCGACCCTCATGGTCACCGTCGGGGGCGTCCTTCCCGTAGCGACGGCCGCCATCGAAGGAACGAGCGTCACCGACCTCTACACCCTCGACGCCGCCGACGGCTCCAAGCCGTTCACCGAGTTGTTCGGCGAGCCCATCGACCAGGTCGACGTCGACACGGCCGACCACGTCGTCGTCATGCCGTACTCGTCTGGCACCACCGGTCTGTCGAAGGGCGTGATGCTCACCCACCGCAATCTGGCTGCCAACCTGGCCCAGGTCGAGCCGGTGTTCGACATCAACGAGGGCGACGTCGCTCTGGCGGCGCTCCCCTTCTTCCACATCTACGGCATGCAGGTGCTGATGAACGGACTGCTCGCGCAGGGCGTCACCATCATCTCGATGGCCCGCTTCGACCTCGAGCAGGCGCTCGCCCTCATCCAGGATCGCAAGGTCACGCAGTTCTTCGCCGTCCCGCCGATGGTGTTGGCGTTGGCCAAGCATCCGCTCGTCGACAAGTACGACCTCTCGAGTCTTCGGATGGTGTTCTCGGGGGCGGCTCCGCTGGGGGCCGACCTGGCCAAGCAGGCGGCCGATCGCATCGGCTGCGACGTCGTCCAGGGCTACGGCATGACCGAACTGTCACCCGTCTCCCACGCCACGATGACGGGGCAGGGCAAGCCCGGTTCGGTCGGCATCACCGTGCCCAACACCGAGTGCCGCATCGTCAATGACGAAGGGGTCGACCAAGGAGTCGGGGGCGAGGGAGAACTGTGGGTGCGGGGCCCGCTCGTGATGAAGGGCTACTTCGGGAACGAGAACGCCACCGATGCGACCATCGACGGCGAGGGTTGGCTGCACACCGGCGACGTCGGCCGCTTCGACGACGACGGACACCTGTACATCGTCGATCGCGTCAAGGAACTCATCAAGTACAAGGGTTTCCAGGTGCCGCCGGCCGAGCTCGAGGCACTGCTCGTCACCCATCCGGATGTCGCCGACGTCGCCGTCATCGGCGTGCCCGACGACGAAGCGGGAGAGCTGCCGAAGGCGTTCGTCGTGCTCAAGCCCGGCGTCACGACCACCGCCGAAGACCTGCAGGAGTTCGTGTCCGGCAAGGTCGCGACCTACAAGCAGATCCGTCAGGTGCAGTTCATCGACGAGATCCCGAAGTCGGCGTCCGGCAAGATCCTGCGCCGCCTGCTCAGGGACAGCAACTCCTAATAATTACAGGCGGTGAGTTCGCTGTCGGGGTGGGTGTCCTCGCCGTTGGCCTTCAGGGCCCAGCCCACGATGGCGGCGACAACACCCCCGGTGATGAGGTAGGTCACCGGCAGGATCACCACGATGACGAGAACGATGATGACGGCGCCGAGCACGCCCTCATCCTTCCTCATCGGCGGAGGTGCCGACAAACGCCCACGCCTCGATCTCGACCAGTGCGCCACGAGGAAGGGCGCCCACGGCGAACGCCGATCGGGCAGGACGATTGTCGCCGAGAGCTGCAAGGTACGGGCCGTTCATCGCCGGCCAGTCGTCGATGTCGGCGAGGAAGATCGTCGTCTTGACGATGGCGTCCATGCTCGACCCCTCGCCCTCGAGCAGGGTGCGGAGGTTGGCCATGCACTGCGCCGTCTGGGCCTCGATCCCGTCGGCCAACTCACCGTCGACCACGCCGAGCTGGCCGGCGGTGACCAGCCAGTCGCCGGCCCGGACGATCGGCGAGTAGGGGCCGGCGGGCGGGGAAGAACTCGGCGGGGGGGTGGTCATGTGAATGATCCTCTCTCGGTGGGCCACTCCGGTGGCAGCCCGCGGTGTTGCCACGCCGCCAAGGCGACGGCGGCGAAGACGGCATCCGACCCGTTCATCGATTCACGGTCGTCGGCGGTGTCGATCTCGACGGTGACATGCGGCATGTCGCGCGCCCGCAGGATGCCGAACGACCGGATGGTGAGGTCGAGCACCTCG
>JBKJLU010000420.1:0-3468 GCA_046596815.1 Acidimicrobiales bacterium
ATGGCGAACATCCCGTACATGCCGGAGTGGGTGTACGACAGACCGCCGCCGTTGGTGTTGAGCGGGAGCTTGGCGCCGGGCGCGGTGTTGCCCTCGGCGATGAATGCGCCGGCCTCACCCCGTCCGACGAAGCCCAGGTCCTCGAGTCCGTAGATGGGAAGGTGGGCGAAGGCGTCGTAGATCATGAGGTGGTCGACGTCGTCGTGGCTGATTCCCGCTTCCCCGAAGGCCTTGGCGCTGGCGACACGGAAGGCCTTCGACGTCGTGAAGTCGTCCATCTGCGACACCATCGGCGTCTCGCACGACTCGCCCGTGCCGGCGACGTAGACGGGCGGGTGGGGGAGATCCATGGCCTTGGCCCGCTCGGCCGAAGTGACGATGAGCGCGCCGCCGCCGTCGGTGACGAGGCAGCACTCGAGCAGGTGCATCGGGTAGGCCACCATGCGGCTGTTCAACACGTCGTCGACGGTGATGAGGTCGCGGAACATGGCCCGGGGATTCTGGGCGGCCCACTGACGCTGGATGACCGCGACCATGGCCAGCTGCTCGTGGGTGAGTCCGGTCTCGAGCATGTAGCGCAGCACGCCGATGGGGAACATCGTCGGCGGACCGGTCGGGCCGTAGGGCACTTCGAACTGGCCCTGCAGCGACGACAGGTCCATGGCCCAACCGCCGGCACCGACGCGCGACTTGCCCGACTCGCCGTGGGTCACGAGCACGACCTCGCACATGCCGGCGGCGATGGCGGCCGCCGCGTGGCGGACGTGGAGCATGAACGAGCAGCCCCCGACGCCGGTGCCGTCGACGTAGGTCGGCGTGATGCCCAGGTAGTGGGCGACGGCGACCGGGCTCTGACCGGCGCAGGCGATGCCGTCGATCTCGGATTTGTCGATGCCACAGTCGGCGATGGCGTTGCGGGCGGCGTCGGCGTGCAGGCCGATGGTCGAGAGGTGGGGGATGCGTCCGAGCTCGGTGGTCTCAGCCGCTCCGACGATGGCGATCTGGCCCTTGATCGAGCTCATGCCTCGACCGGCCCGAAGACGGGGAGCTGGATCTCGCCCCGGGTCTCGAAGCTGACCTGCAATGCCATGTCGAGCACCAGCGCTTCGGGAGTGGGATCGACGCCGACGATGTTCGACATCATCCGGGGACCCTCGTCGAGCTGCACGACGGCGATGGCGTAGGGCGCCGCGAACCCGGGAGCGGCCCGGTGATTGATCACATAGGTGTGCAGCGTGCCGCGACCGCTGACCGCCTCCCAGACGACGTCGTCGGACAGGCAGGTCGGGCAGAACGGCCGCGGCGGGAAGTAATGGGCGTCGCACGCCGTGCAGCGCTGCAGGCGCAGCTCGCCGGCGGCGCACCCCTCCCAGTAGGGCTCGGTCTCCGGGGTCGGCCGGGGTTCAGCTTTGGTCGTCGGCATCGTCACGCCCGGCAGACTCGCAACCCCCTGACCGACGGGTCAAGTTGGCCCGTCGTCGGGGATGGGCTGCCCTCGCACCAGGGTGACGGGGATGTGACCGGCCCACACGTCGAGATCCATGTCCTCGGGATCGTCGACGGGGCCACCGGTGCGGATCTTCACCGATCCCTCGTCGATGTCGAGGGCCACGACCAGGGTCGCTCGCAGCTCCGAGTCGGTCGGGGGGCGAGCTTCGGCGCTGCGACCGGGCGTCATCCGCTCGACCAGTGCGTCCATGGCCGATCGCTTCTCGCCATCGTCGACGACCTCGACCGCTCGCCCGAACATCACGACCGAGCGGAAGTTCATGGAGTGGTGGAAGGCCGAGCGGGCCAGCACCAGCCCGTCGAGGATGGTGACGGTGACGCACACTGCGCCGCCGCCGGCGAGGTTGCGAAGCATCGCGTTGCCGGTGGCGCCGTGCAGGTAGAGCCGGCGCTCGAGGCGGACGAAGGTCATGGGCAACACCACCGGACCCTCGCCGGTGCTGAAGCCGACATGGGCCAACAGCGCGTCGTCGAGGATGGCGTTCGCCGTGGCCCGATCAAAGGTGCCGCGGGTGCTCCGCCGGCGGAGGCGGGTGCGGTCGGTTTCGGCAAGCTCGGCTTCGGCGAGATCGGGAGACGGCATGGCCATCATGGTGGCCGAAGGGCGCCGGTGGTGCGGGCCACGAACTGGCGCAGTCGGTGTGAGCGCCGCAGCTTGGCCAGATCGTCCGGTCGGTCGGGGAGTGGTTGGGGAAGACCAGGGCGGCGGGGGTCGGCTGGCGGAACCGCGACCGGTTCGAGGCGGGGTGGCCACGGCTGGCGGCGGCTGAGATAGCCGGCGGCGAACTTCGTCTCCTCGGTCGGATCGGCCGAGGTCGGAGCCACGAACCACCACGACATCGATGCGGCGTCACGCGTGAGGTCGAGGATGCCGTAGCCCCGTTCGGTGACGTCGACCCAGGGAGCGTGCTCGAGTCGCCTGAGGCTGGCATCGAGGATGCGCCAGGCCCCGGGCACGCGGCTGCGCCCCATCGGCTTCGACGAAACCGCCGGAATCGTGAACTCGACCCCGACCGAGCGGCCCTCGGCATCGAGCGGCCCCTCGAAGGCCCACGACGAGTGGATGTCGCCGCTGAGTACGACGCTTCGACCACCTTGGGCGCCCCGCTCGGCCATCCACGACACGAGTCGGGCGCGTTCGGCGGGATAGCCGTCCCACTGGTCGTCGTGGAGGATCATGCCGTCCATCGCCGCGTAGCCGCTCGGCAACATCGCCTCGACCAGGCCCGCAGCCGCAGGCCAGGGGAGCACGACCTCGTTGACGACGACGCCCGTGGCGATCAGCACCCAGGGGCGGGTCACGTCGTGGATGCGCTCGTCGAGCCAGGCCCGCTGTTCGTTCCCGAGCAACGACCGGTTCGGATCGTCACGGTCGGGCGAACCCTCGTCGCCGGCCTGACGGTCGCGACCGCTGAGGCGGGTGTCGAGGAGCACGAGTTCGGCCAGGTCGCCGATGGTGAACGAGCGCCAGGTCTGTTGGGGCGATGACGGGGAGCGGAGGCGGGAAGGCACCCACTCCTGTCGCGCCCGCATCGCCGCCTCGGCCCGCGCGTAGAACGGTCCGTGCTCGCCCTCGTCGTGGGCTTTTGCGCCCCCGGTCCAGGTGTTGTCGGCGACGTCGTGATCGTCGACGAGCAGGCTCATCGGGTGGCGAAGATGGAGGGCCTGGCAGTCCGGATCCTCCCGGTACTGGGCCAGCCGCTGGCGATAGTCGTCGAGGGTGACGCAGGCGCGCCGTGGGCGGTGCTCTCTCGCGCCCTTGTGTCCATCGTCCTCGTAGATGTAGTCGCCGAGGTGGAGCACGAGGTCGACCTCCCGCTCCGCCAGAGCCCGGTAGACGCCGAGGGGGGCGACGGAGAATCGAGCGCACGACGCCAATCCGATCCGGAACCGCTCGGTTGGGGCCGCTGGGAGGGTGCGGGTACGGCCGACGGGCGAGCGCTCGGTGCCGGCATCGAA
>JBKJLU010000183.1:0-3047 GCA_046596815.1 Acidimicrobiales bacterium
GGCCGAGGCCGTGCGCGAGTCGGCCATCAAGCAGGCCGGCTACCAAGCCGAGGTCGACCAGGCCGAAGCGGTGTCGAAGCAGGCGGGTCCGCTGGCCGACGCCAAGGCCCGCCAGCA
The DNA here is from genome assembly GCA_046596815.1 of Acidimicrobiales bacterium. GTDB lineage: Bacteria > Actinomycetota > Acidimicrobiia > Acidimicrobiales > CADCTF01 > DATLED01. The sequence goes on from JBKJLU010000183.1 coordinate 118, forward strand.
GGTGGTGACCGAGGCCACCAAGGTGGCCAAGCTCGAGGCCGACCAGGCCGAACAGCGTCTGTTCGTCGAGATCCGCAAGCCGGCCGACGCCCGCGCCTACGAGCAGCGCACCATCGCCGAAGCCACCCGCGACGCCACGCTGGCGGCGGCCTCCGCCGAGGCCGAGCACGCCCGTCTCGTCGGTCTCGCCGAAGCCGAGGCCATCCAAGCCAAGGGTCTGGCCGAAGCGGCCGCGCTCAAGGCCAGGGCCGAGGCGCTGGCCGAGAACCAGGATGCGGTCATCGGCCAACAACTGGCCGAGCGTTGGCCCGAAATCGTCGAAGCCGCGGCCAAGCCGTTCGGCAACATCGACAACCTCACTGTTCTCAACGGTGCCGCCGGTCTGTCGGAGGCGCTGGCGTCCGCTCTTTCCCAAGGCGTCGTCGGCCTCGGCCTGGCCCGGCAACTGTTGAGCGCGCAGCAAGCCCCCATTCGCGACGAGGGCGACGAGCGCAACCAGCGGGCTGAACTCCCCAAGCCGGGGCCGACCAACGGGGCAGCCAAACCCCCGGTCAAGACACGTCGACCAAGGACTCCCACCAAGCCGCCGGCGGAGTAGCCGCCCGCTTCGCTCAGGAAGACGCCCGAAGCCGGACCCGAATCACGGTGCCTTTGCCGTCGGGTCCGGCGTCGGCGCGTACGGCGCCGCCGCAGGCGGTGACGAGCCCCTGCACGATCGACAGGCCGAGACCGATGCCGGGCGTTCCCCGAGTCTGGTCGAGGCGGTGGAAACGTTCGAACACCCGGTCGCGCTCCTCCGCCGGGATGCCGCCGCCGCCGTCGGAGATCTGCACCTCCACGTCGTTCGACCGCGCCACGACGTCGACGCGCACCGGGACCCGTCCGTGTTTGAAGGCGTTGTCGACGAGGTTGGCGAACACCCGTCGCAGCGAATCCGCCCGGCCGTCGACGCAGAGGCCATCGGTCGGAACGTTGAGGATGAACTCCCGTCCGATCAGCCGGAACTCATCGGCCAGCTCGCCGAGTAGCGGTCCGAGATCGACGGGTTCGAGCAACGGGGGGGCCTCGACCTCGAGGCGGGCCGCCGTCAGGAGGGCCTCGATCATGGCGTTGAGGCGCAGGGCCTGCCGGTCGATCATCGCCGCCATCTCGGCCCGGTGTTCGTCGGACAGGTCGGCGCGCTGCAGCATCTTCGTGCAGCCGATCAGCGACGTGAGCGGCGTGCGCAGATCGTGGGAGACCGCGGCCAGGAACTCGCTCTTGCGCAGTTCGCCCTCGAGCAGCTCGGCCACGTGGAGCTTCTCGATCTCATAGAGACGGGCGTTGGCGATGGCGGCGGCCGCCTGCTCGGCGAAGAGGGAGAGGGCCCGCAGGTCGTACTCGGTGAAACGCCGCTGGACGGATCCGTTGATGTTCAACACCCCGAGGAGTTGGGAGCGGTGCACCAGGGGCACGCACATCGCCGAGTCGGTCGACTTCTTGCGTCCCTGGGTCTGGCCGGTCACCAGCAATGCTTCGAGGGTGTTGGCGACCCGTCCGGCGATGCCTTCGTCGAGTTGGGCCACCGCGCCGATGGCGTAGTCGTTGCCCCGGACGCAGACCGCCTTCAGCGTGTGGTCCGACTCCTCGTCGCGCAACATGATCGAGCCGCCATCGGCTTCGAGCAGCGAGCTGGCGCTGTTGAGGATGATGTCGAGCACAGCGTCGAGTTCGAGCACCGAGTTCATCGCCTTGCCCGCTTGCAGCAGCGCGCTGACTTCGGACAACCGGTTGGACAAGGCCGCGGTCAACACCCGCTCATCGATGAGCATGCGGGTGAGGCGCCGCAGCGACAGTTCCTTCTCGGCTGTGTACCCGGCGAACACGACGGTGAGGATGAGCATCAGCACCCGGAAGCCGTCGATGGAGATGCCGCTGCGGTCGAGGCCGATGGCACTGAAGAGATCGGGCGAGAGCGAGGCGATCGTCAGCAACGCCGGGGCGCCGAGCAGGATGATGATCGAGACGATCCAGAGCTGCCACCGCCGCTTCTCCACGGCCTCGAGCGTGGGCGTCTCGAAGTCCTTCAGCCCGACCAGGCGGGCCTGGGCCGCCAGCTCGGGGCGAGGCGCGACCTGATCGAGGCCTGTCAGCGTCACCTCGGGTTCGGTGGCCATGCTCATCGCGAGGGTATCGGCACCCGAGAGGTATCGGCCGACTGCCCCACCGTCGCCATGGCCCGTTCGGACCATACGTAGGTTCCGACCTGCTCATTTGCGTTCCGGATCCAACTCCGCCTCAAGGTGGGGGCGTCGTCGTGTCGAAAGGCCGAATGTGCCCTCGATCGACCAGCGGTTCGCACGTGGCGTGGCCGTGGCCATGGCCATGCTCGGCGCCGCCGCGTTGCCGATGCTCCCGCCGTCGGCCGCCCGGTACATCAGCTTCGCCGCCTGCCTCGCCGCCGCCGCCTCGTGCATGTGGGCGGCCCGTCGCAATCCAACCAGTCGCCGCGGGTGGACGGCCTTCGCCGGCGCGGCGTTGTGCTGGGCCGCCGGCGACCTGGCTCAGCTCCAGGCCGGCTCCAACGGGGTGCTGTCGGCGCTGGCGGCGGCCGCCGTCGTCGATGCGCTGGTGTTGCTGGCGGTGCTGCTCGCCGGCATCGCCGTCCTCTCCTTCGTCGGCCCGGCTTTGCGGGGAATCGCGCTGCTGCGGGCCACCCTCGACGGGCTCGTCGGTGGCCTCTCGGTGTTCTTCTTCGCGTGGACGACGGTGCTGGCGCCCCGCCGCCCGATCGTGTTGCAGTCGTGGGATGGGGCCGTGGCCGTGGCCTCGCCGCTCTTGCAGATCTGCCTGGTCGCTGTCGTCCTCGTCGGATGCGCTCGAGTCGGTGGCCGCGTTCGCACCAGCTGGTGGATGCTCGCCGCCGGCACCGCCCTCATCGCCGTCGGCGA
>JBKJLU010000151.1:0-5820 GCA_046596815.1 Acidimicrobiales bacterium
CATGGCCAACTCCGGTCCGAACACCAATGGTTCGCAGTTCTTCGTCGTGACCGGCGAGCAGGGCGCCGCCCTCCCGCCGAACAGCGAGTAGCTCGGCGGGAGGGCGGCGCCCTGCTCGCCGGTCACGACGAAGAACTGCGAACCATTGGTGTTCGGACCGGAGTTGGCCATGGCCACCGATCCGACCTCGTACTCGCCGGCCTTGGGGAGCTCGTCGGCGTAGTCGTATCCAGGACCGCCCGTGCCCGTGCCGCTCTCGACGTCGCCGCCCTGCACCACGAATTCCGGGATGACGCGGTGGAAGGGCACGTTCTCATAGGCGCCGTAGCGGGCGAGGAACACGAAGCTGTTGACCGTCTGCGGCGCCTTGTCCTTCAGGAACTCGATGGTGAACGTTCCGGCGTCGGTCTCGACATCTGCGGTGTACGACGCCCCGTCCTTGAGGCACATCTTGGGGCGGCCGTCGAACTTCTTCACGGGCTCGGCCGCACCTTCGGCGGGCGGACAGGGGGTCGACCCTTCCGGTCCCGATGCCGCCGGGTCGGCCGGCTTGGCGTCAGGATCCGTTTTGTTGTCGTCGGCTGTCGTGGTGCTCGAGGAGCTCGCAGTGACATCCGCGGTCTCATCCGATCCGGTGACGCTGATGGCCAGACCGACGCCGACGACGATGGCCAACAACACGATGATGCTGATGACCTGACGGCGTCGCGCCGCCTTGCGTTGGGCCTCCCGCGCCGCCTGGCGACGGGACTCCCGACCGGCGCGTTGACGCTCCCGCTTGTCCGTAGGCATGGCCAGGAAAGCTAGCCCGGCGTTCTGGCGAGTCGGAATCGGGCGGGGGAGGGTGGGCGACCACCCGTAGAATGGGCCCACCATGCCCCTCGTCGTGCAGAAGTACGGCGGCACCTCGGTGGCCGACCCCGAACGCATCCGCCAGGTGGCGGATCACGTGGCGCGCACCCACCGCCAGGGCAGCGACGTCGTCGCCGTCGTCAGCGCCATGGGCAAGGAGACCGACGACCTCATCCGCCTCGCCGGAGAAGTCTCGAAGGTCCGCCCCGGCCGCGAGATGGACATGCTCATCACCGCCGGCGAGCGCAAGACCACGGCCCTGCTGGTGATGGCGTTGCACGAGCTCGGCATCGACGCCGCCAGCTACACGGGCAGCCAGGCCGGGATCATGACGGACAGCGTCCACACCAAGGCCAAGATCACCGAGATCCGCAGCGATCGCCTGCAGGAGGCGCTGGCCGCCGGCAAGGTTCCCGTCGTCGGCGGCGCCCAGGGCATGAGCACCGACACCCGCGACGTCACCTTCCTCGGACGCGGCGGCAGCGACACCACGGCCGTCGCCCTCGCCCACGCCCTCGGGGCCGACGCCTGCGAGCTCTACACCGACGTCTCCGGCGTGTTCACCGCCGACCCCCGGCTGGTGCCGTCGGCCCGCCGTATCAACCTCGTCTCCTTCGAGGAGATGCTCGAGATGTGCGCCAGCGGCTGCCCCAAGCCCGAGATGCGCTCCGTCGAATTCGCCCGCACCTGGAAGGTGCCGCTGCACGTCCGCTCGAGCTTCACCTGGGAGCCGGGCACCTGGATCCGGGAAGAGGACCCCACCATGGAACAACCGATCATCTCCGCCGTCATCTCCGACAGTTCGGAGGCCAAGATCACCGTCACCGGCGTTGCCGACAAGCCCGGTATCGCCGCCCGCCTCTTCCGGGCCCTGGCCGACAGCCACGTCAACGTCGACATGATCGTGCAGAACGTGTCCGTGCACGGCGTGACCGACATCTCCTTCACCGTGCCGCGGTCCGACGTCGAGGCCAGCCTCCGCGTCGCCAACGAACTCCAGGAAGAGATCGGATCGACCGGGGTGCTGGCCGACGAGGAGATCGCCCGCGTGTCGCTCATCGGTGCCGGCATGAAGACCCATCCCGGCGTCGCCGCCACCATGTTCGAGACGCTGGCCAACGAGGGCGTGAACATCGACATGATCTCGACGTCACCGATTCGCATCTCCTGCGTGGTACGCGATCGTCAGGTCGAGCACGCCGTCCAGGTGCTGCACGCCGCCTTCCAGTTGGAGCGTTAGGACATGAGCAACGGATTGCGGATCGGCATCGTCGGCGCCACCGGACAGGTCGGCACGGTGATGCGCACCCTCCTCGCCGAGCGGCAGTTCCCCATCCGCGAGCTTCGCTACTTCGCCTCGCCCCGCAGCGCCGGCAAGCGCCTGCCCTGGCAAGGCGGCGACATCGAGGTCGAAGACGCGTGGACGGCCGACTACTCCGGTCTCGACATCGTGCTGTTCTCGGTTGGGTCGGATGCGTCAGCCGAACTCGCGCCAAAGGTCGCGGCTGCCGGAGCGATCGTCGTCGACAACTCGAAGGCATGGCGGATGGACCCGGACGTGCCCCTCGTCGTTCCCGAGGTGAACGCCCACGCGCTGGCCGACATCCGCAAGGGGATCGTCGCCAACCCGAACTGCACGACGATGGCGGCGATGCCGGTGCTCAAGCCGCTGCACGTCGAGGCCGGGCTGAGCCGCCTCATCTACTCGACCTACCAGGCCGTGTCCGGCGCCGGCACCGCCGGCCCACCCGAGCTCCTCGAGCAGGTCATGGCGGCGGGGGAGAAGGCGGCCGAACTTGCCTTCGACGGATCCGCCGTCGACTTCCCGGCGCCGAGGGAGTTCACCGAGACCATCGCCTTCAACGTGTTGCCGCTTGCCGGATCGCTCGTCGGCGGCGTACACAGCGAGACCGGTGAAGAGGTCAAGCTGCGCGACGAGTCACGCAAGATCCTCGAGATCCCCGAGCTGCGGGTGTCGTCGACCTGCGTGCGCGTGCCCGTCTTCACCGGCCACTCCCTGAGCATCAACGCCGAGTTCTCCCGCGAGCTCACGCCGGACCGCGCCCTTGAATTGCTGCAGGCGGCCGAGGGCGTCGAGGTCGTCGACGTGCCCACGCCCCTCAAGGCCGCCGGCGCCGATCCGTGTTACGTCGGACGGATCCGTCGCGACGAGGGCGCCGAGCACGGGCTCGCCCTGTTCGTCAGCAACGACAACCTCCGCAAGGGCGCCGCCCTCAACGCCGTCCAGATCGCCGAGAAGCTGCTCTCCGTCCGCTTCGGGTAGCGGTGGCCCCACCCACGCTTTTGGCAGCAGGATCCCGCCGCTGGCGGCGGGATTCCGCTGCCAAAAGGGGGAGGTTGGTGTTCAGCAGGTGCAGGGTACCTCGCCGCACTTGGGGCAGCCGTCGGCGTAGCGGGCGACGGCTTCGTCCATCGACAGGCCGAGTTGGTTGGCGATCGAGGCGCACCACGCCAGCACGTCGGCGAGTTCCTCGAGCTGCTCGGCCCGCGTTCCCTTGCGGGCGGCGCGCGCGAACTCGCCGACCTCCTCGCACAGCCAGGCGATCGAAGCGGGCACCCCACGCGCACGATCACGGTCGCCGTACGTCTCCTCCATCAGTTGCTGCAGTCGCGCCAGCTCCACGACGCCGTCAGCTCTGCGGCGGAGCTTGGAGCAGCCCACCGAGGCCGGCCGGCGCGTCGGTGACCTGGTCGGACGGAGGGAGTTCGACGTCGACCGGTTTGCCGAAGTCGAAGGCTTCCACGGTCGTCACGATCTTCTGAGATCCACCCGAGGCTGTCGGGATGGTGATCGATTGGCGAATCCGTCGAGGTCGGTCGTTGTCATCGAGCCAGACGTCGACCGCTATCGCCCGCAGCGCTTCGATGTTGGGAACGGTTCGACCCTCGGGGATCGTCTTGGTGCCATCGACGGTGGTGCGGAAGTGGACTGTCGGTTCACCCCGCACATCCTCTTCGCCGACGCGAACCACAGGGGCGGTGAGAGCGCCGAGCTGGCGGTAGAGGTCGAGAGGATTGGTGCCGGGCGAGACCGGTTGCGCACCGACGAGCGCGGCGATGTCGATGCGCACCCAAGGCTTCTCCGCCGTCGCCCCGAATGCCTGGCCCACCGCACCGTCAGCCTTGATGTATTGCAGGGTTCCGTCCTGCACGATCTCGACCGCTGCATCGGCGAGGGGACCGAAGCTGAAGGTGGCGCGCAGTCGCAGGGTATCGATGTCGATCGCACCCTTGCCCCCCAGGGCCGCAACCGGGTCGTTGCCGAGGGAGATCTCGACGTCGAAGGCGAAGTCCTCGGCGGTGGCGGCCGCAGCGGCGGCGGCCAGGCGTTCGGTTGCCGGCCGGGCGTCGTCGCGTCCGACCCCGAGCAGGGTGGCAGCCACGGCCGTCGACAGAAGCACCGCGATCGCCGCCCACAGCAGGGGAACGGTGCGTCCAGAACCCGATGACGAGCTCGCGGTCGGCGGATCCAGCTCGACGAGAACACTGTCCGACATGTCTCAAGTGTGACCGATGACGCGAGCGAGGCCGGCCCCGCAACGGGAACCGGCCTCGGTCGGACACCACATGGTCGGGGTGGCCGGACTTGAACCGGCGGCCTCTGCGTCCCGAACGCAGCGCGCTACCAAACTGCGCCACACCCCGGGTGTGGAACGGCGAATTCTAGGTCAGGGCGGCGGCCGACTCCGCAGGCTTGTACGACGTGTCCTCATACGTCCCGCCCGCCAGGATGGCGGTGATGGCCCGCCGCAGCCGGATCGGGTCGAGCGGCTTCACCAGAAATCCATCGGCCTCCGACCTGCGGGCCAGAAAGACGTCAGGTCGGCGGTCGACCAAAAGCAGGACCGGCACGTGGTCGAGGCGGCCGCCGCTCTCTTCCAACCGAAGTTCGAGGGTGATGGCCATGCCTCCCATGTTGCCGATCTGGAAGTCACAAACCAGCAGGTCGGGTACCCGATCTTGCACGGCTTCGACGACCATCGGACCGGTGGTGACCTCCCGAACCGAGTAGTCGCGGGCGCCGAGAACGGCCCGGACTTCGTTGCGGACGGCGACGCTGTCACTGGCAATGAGGACGTCAGAAGATGCGGCCACGGGTTTGGAAGGCTACCCAGAGGTGGGTACTACTCTCCAAACGCTGTGGCGTGGGCGGTTCGTCCTCATCTCGAATCGTCGTCGCAGTATCGACCAGGAGGACATGTGCTCGACATCCAGCTCGAGAACGGCGACGGCTATGTCATATGCCGGCCCGTCGGTGAGCTCGACGCCTTCACCGTGAGCCAGTTCCGCCAATCGTTGGCAGAACTCGCATCCAACCCCCGCATCCTCATCGACATGTCGGGGGTGCCCTTCGTCGACTCTGCCGGACTGGGCGCGCTCATCGGTGGTATCCGCCGGGCCCGTGAACTCGGTGGTGACGTGGCCGTGGCCTGCAACCGCCCGACCCTCACCCGGCTCCTCCACACCACCGGCTTCGACCGCATCGTGACGGTGACCGAGACGGTCGAGGAAGCGGCGGCGGCGCTGCTCGAACCGTCATCCGAACCCAGCTGACGCGGTCGTCGAGGACCCCGCTCTTCAGGCGGGATCAGGCGGCGTCGCCGTTTTGGCGGCGCGCGCCGCTCTCCACTGCTTGACCAACGCATCGGTGTCGAGGGGCATCAACGTCGTCGGCGGACCGGTGATGGACGGCATGCGGTTCTCGTGGCGAATGCGGACGTTGAGCTCGCCGAGAGCGTCTCGGACGGAGGCTTCGGAGGAGAGCCGGTCGAGTCCTTCGACGAGCTTCTCGGCTTCGAGCCGCAGAGCGAGCGGGGCCGGCAGGTAGGACACGCCTTCGCGGGCCAGCAGCTGTTTGACCCACCACAGCTCGTCGTGGTTCCCGTCGAGACCTTCGAGCGGTTTGCCCTTGCCCGGGAGGTCATCGAACTCGCCGCGGTGTTGCGC
>JBKJLU010000211.1:0-3575 GCA_046596815.1 Acidimicrobiales bacterium
TATCGCCTGATCGAACGTCGGCTGGGTCGCGTCCTTGGCCGAGATGATCGAGACGTCGGCGACGTCGATGGGCAACGGCCAGGAGATGCCCAGAGCCGGATCGAGCGGATGGATCGCCGTCCCCGCCATCCCCGGTTTCCACTCGGCGTCGAAGCTGTAGAGGTATTGGGTCGCGGACACCGATTGAAAGCCGTTGCACACGCCCTTGGGCACGAGCACCTGTCGACCGGCGATCAGGTCGGCGGTGACGACCTTGCCGAAGCTCGGCGATTCCTCGCGGGCATCGACGTAGGCCCCGAAGGCCTCGCCTGACGCGACCGCCACCAACTTGAACATGTCCTCGCCGTGCAGTCCCCGCAGCGCGCCCGCCTTGGTCTCGGTGATGTTCACCTGCAGCCACGGCCCCAACGAAGGCAACCCCGCCGCCGCCCACGACGACTGGCGGTAGAACTCGCGGATCACGCCGCGCTCATCGTCGACCTGCTTCATGGTGATGATCACGAGCCCGTCGATGTCCGTTGCCTCGATGGCCATCTCGGTGACGGCCATTACGACTCGAACCGCCCGAAGCCGCCCCGATAGAAGAGCAACGGCGGGCCTTCGTGGCCGATGCCGAGATCGCGGACGCGGCCGATGACGATGACGTGGTCGCCACCGTCGACCTCGGTTTCGATGTCGGCCTCGATCCAACCGATCACCCCGTCGAGCACCGGCGCGCCTGTGACGGCGCCCGGTTTCCATCCGACACCGGTGTATTTCTCCGCACCGCTCGAGGCGAACGCTCGACACAGCGCCTCCTGGTCAGCCGCCAGGATGTTGACGCAGAACGACTTCGCCGCCTGCAGGCGGGGCCACGTCGACGAGGTCTTCTGGGGCGAGAACAACACGAGCGGCGGGTCGAGCGACAACGACTGAAAAGACTGTGCGGTGAAGCCGACCGGCTCGCGGTTGTCGATCGCCGTGACGATCGTGACCCCCGTACAGAAGTGGCCCATCACCTGGCGGAGGTGGGCGGCGTCGAAGCTGGGGGCGGCCGCCTGCTCGAGGTCCTCGTCCGTCACGACGGGAAAGCTATCCGCCTACAGCTGAATCGACAGGCCTTCGGAGGCGGCGTGCAGTTCTTCGATGCCGGCCATCGCCGCCATGCACTGTGCCGACTCGAGGAGCTTGTCGAGGAAGGCGTCGTCGTGCGAAGGGTCGTGGTGGAAGAGGGCGAGGCGCTTGGCCCGCGACTGCTTGGCCACCAACAACGCGTAGTCCACCGTGCAGTGACCCCAGTGGGACTTCTCAGCGAACTCCTCGCGGGTGTACTGCGCGTCATGGATCAGGAGGTCGACGTCGTCGCACAACTCCAGCACCGAGTCGGCGACGCGGTCGAGGGAGAGCGGTGCCTGGTGATCGCTGATGTACGCCACCGAGGCCCCGTCCCATTCGATGCGGTAGCCGACGGTCGGACCACAATGGGGCACGGGTCGTACCCGGACCTTGGCGTTGCCGATGGCGACGTCGTCTTCGAGCACATCGTGAAAGCGGATGTCACCCCGCAGCTCGCTGAAATGCACGGGGAAGTACGGGGGCCGCATGAAGTCACCGAATACGTCGCCGAGCGATCCCTCGTCCTGGCGGGGCCCGTAGATGTCGAACTCCGCCCCGACGCGGTCGGCGGGCGGGAAAAAGGGCAGTCCCTGCACGTGATCCCAGTGGATGTGGGTGATGAGGGCCGTGCCGCGGAACGTGCCATCCGTCGGTTGGGTCTCGCCGAAGAACCGCAGCCCGGTGCCCAGATCCAAGATGATCGGAGGCTCGCCCTCGACCTCGAGCGACACGCACGCGGTGTTGCCGCCATAGCGCCGATTGCTCTCACTTGGGCACGGAGTCGAGCCCCTGACCCCCCAAAACGTGACCTTCAACGGAACTCCCCCCTACGTGAAGAGGAGGTTACCCATGGCCTACCCCTATTCCTCCTCGTGTGACCGATGGCACAGACACTGCAGCAAGCGCGAGTGCTACCGGGAGGTGGAAGCGACAAGGCCGCGCTGTTGCAGCATGACCTTGAGGTCATGGGGATTGGAGGCCGCCGTCATGGCGCCGCGCATGTCGATGGCACCCTTCTCGTAGAGCTTCACCAAGCCCTGATCGAAGGTCTGCATGCCGTAGTACTCACCATCGCTGATGATCTCGTGCATGTCCCCGCCCTTCTCCGAGTCGAGGATGCAGTTCTGGATGCGGCCGTTGACGACCATGACCTCGAGGGCTGCGACCCGGCCCTCACCGTCGGAGGTGGCGACGAGGCGCTGACAGATCGTGCCCCGCAACGAACCGGCGAGCGCCACCCGGATCTGGTGTTGCTGATGGGGCGGGAAGAAGTCGACGATGCGATTCACCGTCTCGGTGGCGTCGATGGTGTGCAAGGTCGAGAACACGAGGTGGCCGGTCTCGGCCGCGCTGAGGGCGGCGGCGACGGTCTCCTGATCGCGCATCTCGCCGACGAGGATGACGTCCGGGTCCTGGCGCATCGCCGCCCGCATGGCGTTGGCGAAGTTGTCGGTGTCGAACCCGATCTCTCGCTGGTTGATCGACGCCTGCTTGTCACGATGCAACACCTCGATCGGGTCCTCGATCGTCACGATGTTGCACTCGCGCGTCTCGTTGATGTGGTCGATCATCGCCGCCAGGGTCGTGGTCTTCCCCGAACCGGTGGGCCCGGTAACCAGCACCAGGCCACGGTGCTCCTGGCTCAGGCGAGCCACCACTTCGGGGAGGCCGAGGTCGGCGAAGGCGGGCGGATCGGTGCGCACCCGGCGGAAGATCATGCCGACCGTGCCCCGCTGGCGGAATGCATTGACCCGGAAGCGTCCGACCTGGGGCACGGAGTAGGCGAAATCGGCGTCGTTCCTGGCTTCGAACACGTCGGCCACGTCGGCCCGCATGATGGCGCCGGCCATCTCGGCCGTCAGTTCGGGCGTCACCTGCTCGGCTCCCTCGATGCGACGCAGCGCGCCGTGCACCCGCATCCGAGGAGGCGATCCCACTTTCACATGGAGATCTGAACCGTCGGCCTCCGAAAGGACGCGCAGAAGATCGTCGAGCATCGGATGGGCCACGTCTACCTAGTTCGGCAGGGCACAGGCCTGTCTTGACCAAACCGGCCATAGAGTCCGGACATGTCTGGAGCTGCGGGTGCAATCGAGTCCGGGTCGGTCGCTGCCAACGGCCTCGAGTTCTCCTATCTGGCCGCCGGTCCCGCTGACGGACCGCTGGCGCTGTGCTTTCACGGGTTCCCCGACACCGCCTGGGGATACCGCCACCTGCTGCCGGCGCTGGCGGGCGAGGGTTACCGGGCGGTAGCCCCCTTCATGCGGGGGTACGCCCCGACCTCGATCCCATCGGACGGCCAGTTCTCTTCGGCCGCCCTGGTCGCCGACGCCGGTGCGCTGCACCAGGCTCTCGCCGGCGACGAGCGGGCCGTCATCATCGGTCACGACTGGGGAGCACAGCCGGCGTACGGGGCCGCAACCCGCTGGCCCGACCGCTGGCGCAAGGTGGTCGCTCTCGCCCTGCCGCCCGGCCGGGTG
>JBKJLU010000316.1:0-2985 GCA_046596815.1 Acidimicrobiales bacterium
TTGTCGATCTTCACGGCGCTGATCGAGGGAACGACAAGGACATCCCCCTCAAGAGCGCAGCCCTGCTGGGCTGCGGCGTGCAGACCGGTGTCGGCGCGGCCACCAACACGGCCAGCATCCGCAAGGGCGACACCGTGGCCGTCATCGGTTGCGGCGGTGTCGGGCTCAACGTGATCCAGGGTGCTCGCATCGCCGGCGCCGAGCGGATCATCGCCATCGACATGGTCGAGTCCAAGCTCCAGTTGGCCAAGGAATTCGGAGCCACCGACTTCATCAACGCCGGCGAGGGCAACCCCGTGGCCACGGTGCAGAGCCTCACCTCCGAGCGGGGCGCGGACGTCGTATTCGAGGTCATCGGCCTCGGCCCGACCATCGAGCAGGCCATGAACATGACCCGTCGCGGCGGCGAGACCATCCTCGTCGGCGTGCCCCGTCTCGACGTGATGCTCAACATCAACCCGGCCTTCAACTTCATCTACACGGCCAAGACGGTGAAGGGCTGCTGGTACGGCTCGTCGAACGTGCACACCGAAGTGCCCAAGCTGATCGAGCTCTACAAGTCGGGCGACCTGATGCTCGACGAGCTCATCTCCCGGGAGATCGGTATCGACGACGTCAACGAGGCCTTCGCCGCCATGAAGACCGGCGAAGTCGCCCGCTCCGTCATCATCCATTGAAACAAGAGGGCTGAAAGCCCTTCTCTACCTGATTCGGTAGCGGACTCGGCGGGCCTTGGCGGCGAGCAGCGTGACGCCGGGCTTGCGGGCGGGCTCGGGGCGAAGGGGCTCCGGAGGGCGACGAGCGCTCCGGGGCGGCTCCTGCTTGGGGGGCCTGTTCACATCGCAGAGATTCTCCAAGCGCGGCCCTCTTCCCTTCCTGAACGCGCAAAACGGTCATCTGCGCCACATGGCCGTCCTTGTTACCGTTGGGTAACCATGAGCGCGCCTCCGAGCCCCTCGTTGCGCCTGCCGGCAGCCCGGCGGCGCCGCCAGCTCCTCGACGTGGCCCTCGACCGGTTTGCGGCCAACGGCTTCCACGCCACCTCGATGGTCGAGATCGCGGAGGCGGCCGGCGTCACGAAGCCCGTGCTCTACCAGCACTTCGCATCGAAACGAACGCTCTACCTCGAGCTGCTCGATGACGTCGGCAGCCAACTCATGGACGCCATCGGAAAGGCCACCGCCGGCGCCAGCGGACCCCACTCCCAGGTCGAGGCGGGGTTCCGGGCCTACGTCGGGTTCATGAACGAGCGCCGACAGGCCTTTCCTCTGCTCTTCGGAAGTGGCGCTCGGCGTGATCGCGAGTTCGCCGACGCCGTCCGTCGGGTCGAGGAGTCGATCGCCGTCGCCATCGCCGAACTCATCGAGGCCGACGTCGATGCCGCCCACCGCCGAGTCCTGGCCACCGCCATCGTGGGCATGGCCGAGGGCGTGCTCCGCCAGTGGATCGATGGGGAGGGCGGCGACCTCATCCCGCCGGACGTGCTCGTCGACCAACTGTCCGACCTCGCCTGGGGCGGGCTCCGGGGCGTCAAGCGACGCCCCTGAATCACCCCTCGGGATCGAGGTTCAAGAGCTCGGAGGAGTAGTCGCTCGACTGGCTGCCGTCAGGTCCGCTCACCGTGGCCTTGCCCGAGCTCGACACACCGAGTCCGTGCTTCGGCGAGAACAACGACGTGCCTGCCTGCTCGATCACCCGCCCGGCGAGCTCGATGCGGTCGTTCTCTTCGACGGCCCAGACGTCGACGGTCCGTCCGGCGATCCGGACCCGCCGCAGGTCGACGACCTTGGCATCGAGTGTGCGGGTCACGACGATGGGCGCCCCGAATCCGGTGATCGTGCACGAGCTCTTCGATTGCCAGGCGGCCCCTTTGGTCAGTGGCAGCTTCGCCTGGATGAAATCGGGCTCCCAGTCGCACTCGCCCCGGCTCTGTCCGAACGTGAACACCGACGTGAGAATGACCACGCTGTCCTTGCGCCACGACACATCGCTGGTCGAGTCGAAGCCGCCGCCCTTCTGCGCGATGACCTGATTCGTCCCGAGGTCGTTCGTACCTTTGTTCTCGACCGACGTCGTGGTCTCGCGCTCTTCCCCGCGGCCCCGGAAGCGGTACCGATACGTACCCGGACGGGGAGGGGTCGTGGGTCCCGGGTCCTCCGCCTGGCCGAGGTCTTCCGGAGGTGGCAATGGGGCAACCGTGGTGGCCGATGGGGCCGGACCTCCGAGCGCCGCCGCCGACGGACCCGCCGACGCCGCCCCGCTCGCCATCGGTGCGGGGGATCCCGACGGGCCGGGCGCAGCGGCCCCCGCCGCACCCTCGACCGTGGTGTCAGAAGCGGACGCGCCGTCGGAATCGGGGCCGTCCTCGGCCGGCGACGAGTCTCCGGCGTCGGTGCCGTCGCTGGCCGTCGTCGGGCCGCCGTCGGCCGCCACCCGCTCGACGTCGTCGCCGGTCGTCGGTATGGCGACCAACCCGGCCAGGAGCAAGACCGCGACCAGCCCCCACAGCACCCGCATCGCAGAAGGGCGCTCGAGGGACGTCGGCATGTTCAGTGGTCGCTGATGTCGCCGTGGTCCTTGCGGACCTGCTCTTCCACTTCCTCGGCGGGGGCGTCCACGGCCTCGGCCTTGCCTTCGGCCTCGACGGCCCGGTCGCCGGTCGCCCATCCGACCGCCTCTTTGGCTTTGGCCTTGAGGGATTGGTCGTCGCCGCCGCTCGGAACCTGGTTCTCGGTAGCCATGGGTGCCAACCTAGCGAGGAGCGGCCGCTATCTCGCGGCGCCGCGAGCAGACCGGTCGTGTCGGTTCCACTTCTCAGCGACAACGCAAAGGAATGCACAAGAAAACCCCGGTTTTGTTGGGTTTTCTCGTCCGTCGCACCGTTGATGGTGGTATGATACGAACATGCGTTCTGGTGTGGTCGACGAGCTGGAACGGTCGGTCAAAGAGCTCGCCGCCCTCGACGCCCACGGGTTGAGCGACGCC
>JBKJLU010000049.1:0-7848 GCA_046596815.1 Acidimicrobiales bacterium
CCGTCGTAGTTCTTGCAGGCCCACACGTAGCCGCCCTCCCACTTCATGGCGGCGGCCACCATGTCGTCGATGAGCCGGTGCTCGTACGTCAGGCCGGCGGCCTTGAAGTCGGCGGCGAACTCGGCGTCGAAGACCTCCTGGAACAAATCCTTGAAGCGGCCGTCGTAGGCCTTGAGGATGGTGTTCTTGGTCGACAGGTACACCGGATAGTTGCGATCGAGGCCGTAGCGCAGCGAGGCTCGGGCGAAGTCTCGGATCGAGTCGTCGAAGTTGTACATGCCCATGGCGATGCCGGATCCGGTGTACTTGGCCACCTCGAACTGCATCGGTTCGCTGCCATCGTCCGGCGTGTAGGTCATGGTGACGGTGCCAGGCCCCGGTACCCGGAAGTCGGTGGCCTTGTACTGGTCGCCGTGGGCGTGACGACCGATGACGATGGGCTTGGTCCAACCGGGGACCAGTCGGGGGACGTTCGAACAGATGATCGGCTCGCGGAAGACGACGCCCCCGAGAATGTTGCGGATCGTGCCGTTGGGTGAGCGCCACATCTTCTTGAGGCCGAACTCCTCGACCCGGGCCTCGTCCGGCGTGATGGTCGCGCACTTCACGCCGACGCCGAATTCCTTGATGGCGTTGGCGGCGTCGATCGTCACCTGATCGTCGGTGGCGTCCCGGTGCTCCATCCCGAGGTCGAAGTACTTCAGGTCGACATCGAGGTAGGGAAGGATCAACTTCTCCTTGATGAACGACCAGATGATGCGGGTCATCTCGTCGCCGTCGAGCTCGACGACCGGGTTTGCGACCTTGATCTTGGCTGCCATCCGGGCGAGGTTAGTTGCCGCTCTCCTCTCAATCCGTCTCGGCGGCGGCCTTCACCCGAGCCAGGGTCTGCTGCATCCCCTCGACCATCTTCGGCTGGCGTTTCTTCTCCGGAGAGACCAGTTGCATGGCCTTGCCGTAGGACGTGGTCTCGAAGGTCTCGGTCACGTCGGTGCCGCCGTCGGCGCCGGGGGCGAATCGGTAACGCCAGATGGTCTCCTTGGTGCGGAAGGCAAAGACCTGACCCGGATCCACCTCGGTGACCTCGGGCGTGGTCGACCATTTCAGAAAGCGACCAATTCGATTGTGGCCCTTGAACTTGGCGCCGACCACCGGTCCTGTTGCTCCGTCGACCCACTCGGCCTTGACGCACTCCGGGCTGTACTCGCCCATTCTGGTGATGTCCGAGACGAGCGCATACACCGCTTCCGGCGTGGCATCGATGTGGACCGTCGCTTCACCTTGCATGTGACCCCGCTCCTGTTTTGGCCCCTTCGGGGCGCATGCGTAATGTCGCGACTATGGCTCTCACGAAGTCGCCCGTCCATGTCACCGTCACCGGAGCCGCCGGGCAGATCGGGTACTCCCTGCTCTTCCGCATCGCCTCCGGGCAGCTGCTCGGTGACGATCAACCGGTCGTGCTGCGATTGCTCGAGATCGAACCGGCCATGAAATCCCTCGAGGGCGTCGTGATGGAACTCGACGACGGCGCCTTTCCCCTGTTGCACGACGTCGTGCCGACGTCCGATCTCAAGACGGCGTTCGACGGCACGTCCTGGGCCATGTTGGTCGGCTCGGTTCCCCGCAAGGCCGGGATGGAGCGGGGTGACCTGCTCAACATCAACGGCGGCATCTTCAAGCCGCAAGGGGAGGCCATCAACGCTCATGCCGCCAGCGACGTCCGCATCCTCGTCGTCGGCAATCCCTGCAACACCAACTGTTTGATCGCCAAGAACAATGCGCCGGACATTCCCGACGATCGCTGGTTCGCCATGACCCGCCTCGACCAGAACCGGGCCCAGGCGCAGTTGGCCAAGAAGGCCGGCGTCCCCGTGGCTGACGTCACCAACGTGGCCATCTGGGGCAACCACTCGGCCACCCAGTTCCCCGACTTCGGGAACGCCCGCATCGGCGGGAAGCCAGCCGCGGACGTCGTGGGCGACGACGCGTGGCTACAGGGCGACTTCATCACCACGGTGCAGAAGCGCGGCGCCGCCATCATCGAAGCGCGTGGGTTGTCCTCGGCCGCCAGCGCCGCCAGCGCGGCCATCGACTCGGTCAACTCGATCTGGCGACCGACCGATGATGGGG
The DNA here is from genome assembly GCA_046596815.1 of Acidimicrobiales bacterium. Classification (GTDB taxonomy): domain Bacteria; phylum Actinomycetota; class Acidimicrobiia; order Acidimicrobiales; family CADCTF01; genus DATLED01. Next base: position 2,131 of record JBKJLU010000049.1, read on the forward strand.
ATTGCGCATCTCTCGCCGTCGTCAGCCACGGCGAGTACGGCGTACCTGAGGGTCTGGTGTTCGGCTACCCGATCCGCTCCTCGGGCGACGCGTGGTCGGTGGCCGAGGACTTCGATCTCGACGACTTCGCCAAGGACAAGATTCGCATCACCACCGAGGAGCTTGCCTCGGAGCGCGAAGACGTCAAGGCCCTGCTCTGACGTGAGACGTTTCGTTGATGACTCGGTCGACGATCACCCGGAAGACGACGAAGAAAAGGCGCCGGCCAGTTGGTCGGTCGGGCTGCTCGATGATTGCGACGGATGTGACGACCTCCGAGTTCTGTTGACGCTGGAGCCGGCGGGCGAACACGGACGGGGCGTCGTCGCCCACCTCTCCGCCGACAACGCGCTTCGGCTGCGGCGGGCGCTGGCCACGGCGTTGCGCGAAATCGGCGTCGACCCGGGTTGAGCGACCCGGCGACCGAGGTCTCCGCAGCCGCACTGGTCGGCCTGCTGGCCGAGCCCGATCGACTCCGGGCGGTCGCCGCGCTGGCGCTCGGGGCGACGACGGTGAGCGAGGTCGCCGAAGCCGCCGGGCTGGACGTAAGGGCGGCGACGACTGCGCTCGAACGGTTGGCGGCAGGCGGGCTCGTGGTGTCCGATGGCGGTGGCGGTGGGTTGCGATTCCTCGGCGAACGCTTCAAGGACGCTGCGCAGTCGGAGGCCAGGCGACGGGCCGACGCGGCGCCGGTCGAGTCCTTCGACGGTGTGGCGCCCGAGGGCGTCGGCGTGTTGCGCAACTTCGTCACCGACGGTCGTCTCCGTCAGATTCCGGCGAGCAAGGGCAAACGGCTGGTGGTGCTCGACTGGTTGGCCGCACGTTTCGAGCCGGGAAAGACCTATCCCGAGCGCGACGTGAACCTGATGCTCGGAATGGCGCATTCCGACGTCGCCGCGCTGCGTCGCTACCTCGTCGACGAGCACTTCCTCGAGCGCCGTGATGGCTTCTATTGGCGAGCCGGCGGAACCTTCGACATCGACATCGACATCGACTGAGCGTCAGCCGGTGCGGAAGAGGCAGTCGTCCATGCCGTTGACGAGCGCGAAGCGGGTCATGGTGGCGTTCTCGATCTGACTGCGGCGAAGAACGGCGTCGGCTTCCACCTGGTCGCCGGCCCGCAGCGCGTCGGCGTATTCCCGGCCGAGCGATGTCCAACCGTTCCAGGCCCGCAACCACCGGTCGACCTTCGGAGCGTCGACCGGGTCGAGGGGGAGGGCTCTCAGGTCGACGACCATGGCCTCCCACCCTGTCGCCAGGGCCTCGATGCGACGCGCCTCGGCCAATCCCTCCCGAGGCTGGCGGTTGGGAGAGACGACGGCCGTCTCGGTCTGGGCGCAACGGGTGTTGGCCAAGGTCAGGAAGTTGCGATCGTCGATGCGCTCGGCGCTGTCGTCCGCGCCGCCGAGGACGATCATCAGAAGTGCGCCGATGAGCAGCAGGGCGGCGCTCGTCATCCAGAGTCGCTGCCCGGTTCGGCGCACCTTTGCTTCCGGCCCGGGGGAGAGCCGCAGGGTCCGCAGCCAGTCGGGCAGGGGCCGCACGTCGTCGGTCCAGGCCTTGCCGTTCCACCGTCGAATCCGGGCGGGATCCTCGGGATCGGGATACCACGCCGGAGGGTGGGTCGAACGCTGCATCATCCCGTTGTACCAGTCCGGCCGAGCTTCTGAACAGCCGGTGTAGCGTCCGTGCCGGTGGGGGCACTCGTAGTGCTGGCCGCGCAGGCGGGGGCGATAGAGCCAGGTGCGGAGGCGGAGACGGTCGTGCTCGTCCGCAACACGGGGGATGTGGCCGACACCTTTCACGTGGTGGTGCAGGGACCCGCTTCGAGTTGGGCGATCGTCGACCCACTGTCGGTGTCGCTCGAACCGGGCGCCGAGGCGCCGGTCTGGGTGCACTTCCGTCCACCGCGCTCGCCCGACACGATCCCGGGGCGGGTCGTCTTCGACGTCGCCGTCGCCTCGTTGCGCGAGCCGGATTTCCTTGCCGTTCAGCAGGGGACGATCGACATCGGCACCTACTCCTCGCTCGCCGCGACGTTTGCGGGCGAGGTGGTTGTGGGCTCGAAGTGGTCCGAGGTCGAAGTCAACGTACGCAATACCGGAAACCGGTCCGTGAACGTCTCGGTCGAGGCGGAGGCTTCCGCGGCCGGCGTGGACTTCGAAATCTCCTCGCCCGAGTTCGCGCTCCTGGCCGGGCAGGTCGCCGACGTGGTCGTTCGGGTCCGACCCCCACGACGGATCGTGCCTCGACGGGTCGATCGGCGGATGATGGTTTCGGTCGTGTCCGACGGTGGCGCGCTGGCCACGCTTCGGACGGAGTACCCGGCGGAAGCCTCGTTGACCGATGAGCTGTTCCGGTCGGCACGGCTCTTGGTCGTGCTGCTCGTTCTGCTCGCCGTGGCCGGTATGGCCCTCCTCCGGTCGCAACCCGACAGCGAGGGTGCCGCGCCCGACGACCGAGCCGAACTCCCGGTTGCGCCCCCGATAACCGAAGCGCCGGTCGACCCCGGGGCCGAGGGCGCCGAGATACCAGCTGCCGAGGCACCCGCCGTGGTCGACGAGCCGCTCGTCGAAGGGGTCGCCGAAGTGCCGGCGCCGACGCCGTCACCGGCCCCCCCGCTGCCCCGCTTGGTGTTCGTGCGCGCCTTCAGTGCGTCGGTGCGGGATCTGGTGGTTCGAGAACCGGGAGCGCGAGGGGGGGAGCTGCGGTTGCGCACCGATGGGGCGAGAGAGAGTCGCCCTCGGCTGTCGCCGGACGACGAATTCGTGGCCTTCATCCGTGAGCGGGACGCCGTCTGGAAGGTGTGCGTTGTCGCGGTCACGGGAGGCGAGGCCGTCTGCGTCGCCGACACGACGTCGGACGCTGCGGTCGCGTGGTCGAGCGATGGATCCGCGCTCTACTTCAGCCGCAGCGCCAACCTCCTGTCCGTTCCCTACGACCGCACCACCCAGGTCGGGGGTGCAGAGACGAACCTCGGCGTCGCCGTGCCCGGAGGGCAGTTCGCCCTTTCGCCCGACGGACAAAAGATCGTCGTGGCCGAGGGCCGTCGCTTGGTCATCCGACCCCTCGACGGATCGGCTGCTACCTCGATCGACGTTCCCGGCAACGCCGAGGATGCGTCGTTCTCGCCGGACGGCGGGCGCGTCGTCTACACCGCCAACTTCCAGATCTTCAATGCGCCCGTCGGTGGGGGGCCGGTGCGCCAGCTCACGTCACCAGGCACGGTGAATGGTGAGGCTGCGTGGACCGGTGATGGCGACTGGGTCGTCTTCCGCAGCAATCGGTCGGGTCTTGGCGACCTCTATTGCGTGAAGGGCGGATCTGGCGCCGGCAACGAGCAGGGAATCGCGCAGATCACGGCCTCGCCCGAGCGGGAGATCACCGCCAGCTTCTGAAGCATCAGCCGTGTTGGGCGACGGGCGCAGCGACCGGCGTCAGCAGAAAACGTCGCGTGGCTTCGTCGATGACGCCGCTCTTCGGGAGTCGGGCCGCCGCCTGGTAGGCGGTGACGGCATCAACGGTGGCCGGCCCCCACGCGCCGTCAGCGGCGACGGGAAAGCCGAGACTGGTAAGCACCGTCTGGTACGAGCGGATCATCCCCGGGGTGAGCCCTGCAGAACCACCGAGTTCGAGGCGGAATTCCGCGGCATCGCGAAGGGCGTCCCATGCCTCCTGGGTGGCGTGCTGATAACTCCAGAACGACGCGCCGCTGGCGCCGGCGGCGTCCGCGAACTGCAGGAACCGAAGCGTGGCGTCGCGCCCGGGAGGGCCGACCGGTCCGCCCTCGGGCCCGCCGTCGTAGGCCTGGCCGACGGGGAAGATGGGCTTGCCGAACTGCGACAGGTAGGTGATGGCATTGGCGACGTCCGAGCCCGGATCGCGGTTCATCCAATAGACCATCGGGGCCACGGCGTCGAACTTGGGAATGATCGTGGCGTACGGAAAGCCAGTCGCCACTTTGATCGGAGTCGGATTGGGGACCGTGGCAATCAGGGGGTAGTCGGGGCCGGCGTTGTCGCGAAGCCACGTCGCGTAGGCGTTGACGTACTCGATGTCGTTGTTGGTGCCCTCGCGACTGCTCTCGATGTCGGCGGAGAAGCCGTCGATGCGATGGCCGTCCGGCGTCGTGTGCCGGATGGCGGCCATGGCCCGTTCGACGTCGCTCCCAGGATGATCGAGATACGGGAAGTCCCAGCCGTAGACCCGGATGCCGCTGGCGTGGGCGACGGGCAGGAGGCGGTCGAGGAAGGGTCCGCCGATGAACCCGCCCTTGAGGGTGCCGGTGCGGACGTAGAGATGGGTGAGCCCGACCGCCTTGGCTCGACCGACGATGGCCTCGGGGTCACCGCCGTCGGCGCGGTCTTCCATCCAGATCCACATGCCCTTGCCGATGGGGAGAGCGCCCCGAGTTGCGGGTGGGATCGGGACGAGTTGGGTCGCGTCTTCGACTGGGGGAGCGGCGGGCGAGACGGCGGCATCCGGGGCAGGGGCGACGGCGACGGACGGCTTCTCGTCCTCGGCGGCGAGGGACGCGGCCACGGCGGATGCCGCGAGTTCGGCTACGGGCGCGGGGAGGGTCGCCCGGCTCACGACGCTGGCGAGGCGCTGGAGGTGCAGATGGACGGTCGGCTCGGGTGCAGTGATGCTGACGGCGGCCACGAGGCCGGCGCACGCCAGGGCGACGGAACCCATGAACAGTCCGGCAGCCAGACGGGCGTGTTCGGGGTCGGCCCAGCGGGGGCCGAGCCACGCTTCGACCTCGTCGTGCACATGGCCCACGGCCTCGGCCCACGGTTTGATCCATCCCTCGACGCGGGGAGGGGCCCACGCGAAGTCGTGCCTGCGCCGCATGAAGTTGCGGAGTTTTACCGGAAGGACGCTGGGAGAGCGTCATCCCCTCTCAAACTCGGTCGAACAAGATGGCCCGCTTGACCTCTTCGATGGCCTGGGTCACTTTGATGCCGCGAGGGCAGGCCTCGGAACAGTTGAAGGCGGTCCGGCATTTCCAGACGCCGGAGCGCTGGTTGAGAATGTCGAGGCGCTGCTCGGCGGCCTCGTCCCGGCTGTCGAACACGAAGCGGTGAGCGTTCACGATGGCCGCCGGGCCGATGTACTGGCTGTTGCCCCAGTAGACGGGGCACGACGTCGTGCAGGCGGCGCACAGGATGCACTTGGTCGTGTCGTCGAAGCGCTCGCGCTGTTCAGCCGACTGGGGACGCTCCTTGTACCCGGGGTCGCCGCTGTTGATGAGGTACGGCAGCACCGATCGGTACTGGGCGAAGAACGGCTCCATGTCGACGACCAGGTCCTTGATCACCGGTAGGCCGCGGATGGCCTCGACGGTGATGACGCTGCCGTAGTCCTCGACAAGGGCCTGGCAGGCGAGGGCATTGGCGCCGTTGATGACCATGGCGTCAGAGCCGCACACGCCGTGGGCGCACGAGCGGCGGAAGGTGAGGGTGCCGTCGAAGTGCCACTTGGCGGCGTGGAGCACGTCGAGCACGACCGAGCGGAAGGCCTTCACCTGGACGTTGAACGTCTCCCAATGGGGCTTCTTGTCACGCTCGGGGTCGTAGCGCTTGACCCGAAGCTCGACGTCGATCATGTCGGACACCGGGGCTGCTTTGGCGGGCGTCGGTGATCCACTCATCAGTACTTCCGTTCCATGGGTTCGTA
>JBKJLU010000273.1:0-6079 GCA_046596815.1 Acidimicrobiales bacterium
CGGTTGTAGAAGTAGAGGACGTGCTCCTCGTAGAGCTCCTTGGCTTCGGCGTCGGTGTCGGCCACGCAGATGATCTGGGCGAACGCCCCCCGGTAGGGCGAGTCGTCGACCCCCCGAGCTGCGACCTGCTCCCAATAGCCGTCCATCAAACGCTTGCCGGCGAGGTACCCGCTGAACGAGAGGTAGGAGTAGTTGTAGTCGTTGTCGATGCAGAAGTCCCACGTCTCGATCGAGCCACCGCCGGGGATGTAGATCGGCGGCGCCGGCTTCTGGATGGGCTTGGGCCAGCAGTTCACGTAGCGCAGCTGGTTGTACTTGCCGTCGAAGGCGAAGGGCTCGTCCTCGGTCCACGCCCGCTTGATGAGCTCGTGGGCCTCGGCGTATTTGTCACGGGTCAGCGCCGGGATCTGGCCGTAGCAGTAGTTGGTGTCCATCGACGTGCCCACCGGGAAGCCGCAGATGAGGCGGCCGCCGCTGATGACGTCGAGCATGGCGAACTCCTCGGCCACCCGGATCGGCGGGTTGTAGAGGGCGATGGAGTTACCGATCACCGCGATCGCCGCCTTCGACGTTCTGCGGGCGAGGCCGGCGGCGATGATGTTGGGCGACGGCATCAGTCCGTAGCCGTTCTGGTGATGTTCGTTCACCCCGATCCCGTCGAAGCCGAGGCTGTCGGCGTACTCGAGTTGGTCCATGTACTCGTGGTAGACGGCGTGTCCTCGCTCGGGGTCGTAGAGCTTCGAGTCGATGTCGACCCAGACCGACCGGTTGTTCTCCCGGAAGTCGTCGGGCAGATCCGGCCAGGGCATGAGGTTGAACCAGACGAACTTCATGGGTTTCGGCGTACTCCTCGATCAGATTTGTGGATTCGGTGCTCGGGGCTTCGGGTAGGGGGGAGTTGCCTCCGCCCTTGCCGGTTCCCGCCACCGGTGGGGCGGAGGCGTATCAGCGCACAGATGTAGCGTCCGGCGCGACGACGTAGCGGCTCAGGAAGAGCAGCATCTCGTTGGCGCACTGACGACCGAACTCGGGTTGGGCGTCGAAGGCGTGGGGTTGTTCGGCGTAGAGGTGGAGATCGACGGGAACGCCGGCCTCGACCAGCGTCTCGTACATGCGCAGGCTGGCGCTCACGGGCACCGTCGTGTCCGACGTGCCGTGGATGAGCAACGTCGGCGGGAACGTGGCGTCGACGTGGCGGACAGGGCTGGCCCGCCGCACCGATTCGGCGTCGCCACCCGACTCGACGAGGGCCTGAAAGGGGATCCCGCCGCTCTCGTGCTCACCGTCGAAGAACAACGTCGGCGCGTAGACCGCCGCCACCGCCGCCACGGACGAGTCGATCCCCGGGTTGCCGCCGTCGCCCTCGAATTCGGCGAGGCCGGTCGTGCCGGCGGCCAGCAACGCAAGGTGGGCGCCGGCCGAGTTGCCCTCGATGGCGATGCGGGTCGGGTCGATGCCGAGGTCAGAAGCGTTGGCCCGCGTCCAGCGAATGGCTGCTTTGACGTCATGGATCTGCGCCGGCCAGGGCGACTCGCCGAGCAGTCGGTACTCGGGAGCCACGCAGACGTAGCCGGCGCGCCCGAGCATGATCCCGTAGCCCCGCAACTGCGTCCGGTCGCCACCCCGCCAACTGCCACCGTGCACGAGGACGACTGCCGGCGCATCGCGGAGGTCGCCCGGCGGTCGGTACACGTCGGCCTTGAGGTCTCGACCACCACCCGTGCCGTACACGACGTCGTGATCGGTGGTGACTCGTGTTTCTGTCGTCATGCTCGGGCTTCGGTGCTCATGCCTGGGACAGTAACGTCCTCGCCGCGTGACGAGTTGCCCGATCCCGACCGGCATGGCCGATGTGACGGCCGAGTGGCTGACCGCGGCCGTCGGCCCGAGCTTTGGCGATGCCGTCGTCACCGACGTCGACCGGACGCAGATCGGTACCGGCCAGATCGCCGACAGCGTGCGCGTCGGGCTCGGCTGGGATCCGCCCCACGCCGGTCCGTCGAGCCTGGTGGTCAAGGTCACCTCGGCATCCGAGGCCAGCCGCCAAGCCGCCATCGCCACCCGCACCTACGAAGTCGAGGTCGGGTTCTACAGCCAGCTTGCCGACCGCCTGTCCGTCCGCCGGCCGGCCTGCTACTGGACGGGGTTCGACGCCGACGCCGCGGCCTACGGCGTGGTGCTCGAAGACCTCGCGCCCGCCGAGCAGGGCGACCAGATGCGGGGATGTTCGGTCGAGGAAGCGGCGCTGGCCGTCGACGAGCTCGCCCTGATCCATGGTCCGCTTTGGGGCCATTCCGACGCGCTCACCGGCTACTCGTGGTTGCAACGGGGCGGGGGTACCAGCAGTCCGAGTGTCGGCGCGTTTCTCGAGATGCTGCTGCCCGGTTTCCTCGAGCGCTACGGCGAGCGACTCACCCCGGATGTGCGCGCCCTCGTCGAGCGGGTCGTGCCGAAGTTGGGAGGGGCGCCACCCGCAGTTGGTCCCGAGACCGTCGTCCACGGCGACTTTCGGAACGACAACCTCATGTTCGGGGGGACGCGAGTCGCGGTGCTCGACTGGCAGACCGTGTCGGTCGGCCCCGGAGTGGCCGACCTCAGCTACTTCCTCGGCGGATCGCTGCTTCCTGACGACCGGCGGGCCTCGGAGTCGGCGTTGCTCGAGCGGTATTGCGGTCGTTTGGCAGAACAGGGCGTCGACCTCGACGTCGGTGCCTGCCGGGCCGACTACCGGCGCTTCGCTTTCAGCGGCATGAACATGGCGATCATCGCCTCGATGCTCGTCGGCCGCACCGACCGGGGCGACGACATGTTCATGGCGATGACCGAACGCGCCGCCCTCCACGCCCTCGACCTCGACTCGGAAGGCACACTCACCTGATGCCCAAGCTCACCGCCATGCCAAGACTGACCGCGATGGACGAGTTCTTCGTCCACCAGATCCCCGAGCCGCTGCCGGCGGTCGTCACCCACCACGAGCACTGGCGGGAGAGCCTCTTCTTCATCGTCCACCCGCGTGACCGGTTGGGCGACGTGATCATCCTGACCATGGCCACGTTCCCGGCGAAGGGGGAACTGGATTCGCTGCAACTCGGCCGCATCGACGGCACCCCCACCATCGGACGCCACTCCCGGCCCTACGACGGCGACCCTCACACGCTCACCGTCGGCCCGGTGTCGGTGCAGATGCTCGAGCCGTTCAAGACGGTGAAGCTCGACGTCGTCGCCGACCCGGCGGCCCCCGTCTCGCTCGACCTCACGTTCACGGCGCGCACGCCGGCCTACGGATTGCGGCGGGGCACCATGAAGGCCGGCCACGAGATCATCTGGGACCAGAGCCACATGGTGCAGTCGGGCAATTTCAACGGCACCGTGACCCATGCAGCGACGGGGACGACGTACGAGATCGACGACTGGTGGGGCCAGCGTGACCACTCGTGGGGCGTCCGCAACCACGCCCGCTGCCCGTTCTGGATGTGGCTCGCCATTCAACTGCCCGACGGCATGCTCTCGGTCTGGAACTGGGAGCTGACGAACGGAGCCCGCATCTATGCCGACGGGTGTTGGTCGCCGGCCGACGGCGGTGAGCCCGTGCCCGTGGTCGACTTCCGCCACGACCTCCACTGGACCAACGCCGAAGGCAATGAGGTCTCCTACGAGCGCGACGGCACCGACGTCGCCGGTATCGCCGGCCGCGTGGAGTTCACTCTCGAAGGGGGCAAGGTCGTCGGCCTCGAGGCCGAGGGCCGATGGGCCCAGCGCTACGGCCCCGTCGGCGGCGGCCTCAGCGAGGTCGTCGTCACGGCCGACGACGGCCGCACAGGCACGGCCATCTACGAACTGACCGGCGCGCACCACCACCGCTACTTCCCCATCGCCCGAGCCGAGAACCTCCCCCGCTGACCCGCATTGCCGCCCGCCCCCATCCGCTTTCGAACAGTTGTGCCGGTCAGGCAGCCCGCTGGTGTTCGAAAGCACTAGTTTGATGCTCGAACAAATAGCTGTCGGGGGGTAGCGATGAAGAAGTTCCTGCCGGTGACCGAGCTCGCTCGGGATGATCGGTTCACCTGGATCTCGGAGGGAGAGCGCTTCAAGGATCCGCGCTCGGGTCAGCAGGGGACGGGCAGCTTCGGCCGCGCCCCCAAGATGACGCGCGACGGCGCGGACGCGCCCGAGCGCAGCCGCTCGCTGATGCACGGCATCTTCATGGGCGAGATCCAAGCGCTCGAAGCGGCCGGCCGCACGTGTTGGGACTTCGAGGTCGGCAACGGCGAGGGGGAGGCGCCCTTCGCCCTGAAGCTCGACATGGCCCGCCAGTGCTGGGACGAGAGCCGCCACGTCGAGATCTCGGTGAAGCTCAGCGACTGGATGGGCACCGAGCTGGGCGAGTTCGCCGAGGGGCGCGGGCTCTACCAGGCCGGCTGCAACCCCGATCCGGCGCTGCGCCTCACCGCCGTCAACCGCGGCATCGAGGGTCTCGCTATCGATGTGTTCGCCAACATGAAGGCCTTCGGTGCCGACTGCGGTGACCCGGTGATGGAGTTCTGCGAGGACTGGATGCTGGCGGACGAGGTCACCCACGTGAAGATGGGTTCCGATTGGCTGCGCCGCCTCACCGCCGACGATCCCGAGCGGCGCCAGCGGGCCCTCGACTTCCAGCGTCTCGTCGACAAGATCTTCAGCGCTGCCGGCCGAGGCGGCGATGTCGAGGGAGCCCGCAACTACCGCAAGCTCGCCGGGTTCACCGACGAGGACATCGACGAGGCCCACGTCCCGCTCGACCGCGAGGCCGAGCGGGAGGCCCGCCGATCGCTCACCGCCGGCTCGCTGGGCTCGGTCGACCGCGAGGACGCAGCTCCGTGACCGATATATCGGTCAAGGATGCGCGGGTTGCCGCGGCCAAGACGGGGATGACGTTGGCGTGGCACGCCGCCCAGGTGCCCGAACGCCCGGCGATTCTCTCGCCCGCCGGCGACCGCACCTTTGGCGAGTTGAACGCCAACGCCAACCGCCTCGTCCGTGCCTTGCGGGCGCGGGGTATCGGTGATGGCGACTCGATCTCACTGATTTGCGCCAACCGTCCCGAGTTCGCCGAGGTGATGGCGGCGTCGCAGCGAATGGGCCTGCGCTTCACGCCCGTCAACTGGCACCTGACCGGTCCGGAGATGGCCTACATCATCGAGGACTCCGAGGCCCGCGTGGTGGTCGGCGACGCCACCTTCGCGGCTGCCATCGCCGCAGCCGTGAGCGACGTCGCCGTGGCTCCTGCGGTGCTGCTGGCCATCGGCGGAGACATCCCCGGCTTCGACCGGTATGACGACGCCATCGCCGGCGAGGACGGGTCCGACATCGACGACGCCACCCTCGGCCGGTCGATGCTCTACACGTCGGGCACGACCGGCCGGCCCAAGGGCGTCGATCGCCCGATGGCCGGCGTGGTCGCTGCGGCCACGACCCAGACGGCATCGCAGGCGGCCAGCCGCTACGAGCCCGGTGCCGACCTTCACCTCTGCACCGGTCCGCTGTACCACGCCGCCCCGCTGGCGTTCTCGTTGAGCGGCCCGCTGGCCGCCGGCGTCGGCGTCGTCGTCATGGACGGATGGAACGAACGCGTGGCGCTCGACCTCATGGAGCAGCACGGCATCACCCACACCCACATGGTGCCGACGATGTTCCACCGCCTTCTCTCCATCCCCGAGGACGAGCGCCGCAGCCGCGACCTGTCGAAGCTGCGCTACGTGATCCACGGTGCTGCGCCCTGTCCGGTGGCGGTGAAGGCGGCGTTGATCGAGTGGCTCGGACCGGTGGTCTACGAGTATTACGCAGCCACCGAAGGATCGGGCTCGTTCGTCACGTCCGAAGACTGGTTGCGAAAGCCCGGCACCGTGGGCAAACCGCCGACCGCCGACCACGTGCGCATCCTCGACGACGACCGCCAGCCGCTCGGCACCAATGAGGTCGGCACCGTCTTCCTGAAGGCGCCAGCGACGGGCCAGTTCCGTTACTACAAGGACGACGAGAAGACGACGAAGAGCTACCTCGGCGACGAGGGCTACTTCACCCTCGGCGACCACGGCTACCT
>JBKJLU010000265.1:0-7694 GCA_046596815.1 Acidimicrobiales bacterium
GAGCTGCTCGTCTACAACGACCTGTCGACCGGCGCCAACAACGACCTCGTCGGGAACACCGAGTTGGCCCGCAAGATGGTGCGGGAGTGGGGCATGAGCGATCGCATCGGTCCGATGGCGTGGGGCTCGCAGGGCCAGGTGTTCCTCGGCGAGGACCTGATGCACACGCGTGACTACTCCGACGAGACCAGCCGGGTCATCGACGAAGAGGTCGAGCGCATCCTCCGCCAGGAAGAGGAACGGGCCCTCAAACTCCTCGGCGAACACCGCTCCGGCCTCGACGCGGTCGCCGCCTCGCTGCTCGAGAAAGAGACCATCGACGGCAACGAGGTCAAGACGCTGGTCGACCGGGCCGCCGGCCGAGAAGTGCAGGAGTCACCGGTCCCCCGCTTCGCTCCTGACGTCGACCACGGCGGCGTGGACGCCCCCCGCCCGGATTCCGCACGAGAAGCGGCCGACGATCGAACCCTGCTCGACGCCGACCTCACCGTCGAGACCCCCACCGCCCAAGTCCCCCGAGTCGTCTGAGCTGTTTCTTCGATTCGCTTCGCCGATGAAGCCGGCACGCTCACATGCCGGCTGCTCGCTAGCGCTCCCGACGCCGGCCCTGATCAACGGTTCGCCGAGCCCACCGTCGGGCCTTTTGGCAGCGGGATCCCGCCTCGGACGGCGGGATCCCGCTGCCAAAAACGGTCAGGTGGTCGGGTGTGCTGTTGAGCCGAGGTCGGGTTCGGGGCTCGAGCCCGGATCCCGGGCTTCAGCGACGGCGGCCCACAGGTCGGTGGCCGTGGGTACTCCTATGAATGACTTGCGGACGACACCCTCGGCATCTGCGACCACCAGGGTGGGGACGACGTCGACGCCGTAGCGGGTGTGGAGATCCTTACGGGACTGGTAGGGCACTTCGGTAACGAAGACGTCAGGGCTCGCCAGCGCCTCTGCCTTGGGCAACACCTTCTCGCACGATTCACACGTCGATGACGTGAAGACGGCGACCAACCAGGCGTGATCGCGTCCATCGAAGTCGTCGCGATCGAGTTGCGTTGGCACCTCCCACCGCCGCGGTTGGGTCGGAGGCGCGGGCTTTCGGCGCTCGATCACGACGGCCACGGCGATGGCTACCGCGACGAGGACCAAGGCGATGAGGACGCGCTCCATTCCCCAACTCTGCTGCGCGGCTGGCGCTATGCGCTACAGAAGGGGGATGAACAGCGACAATCCCGTGGTTGCGCCGCCACCGAAGCCTCGTACGTCGAATGGGCCGATGTGGATTCTCGGACTCGTGATCATGATCGACCAGATCGACCAGAACATCGTTCGGGGAGCCCAGAACGAGATCGCCCGCGACCTCTCGTTGTCCGACACCCAGGTCGGTCTTCTGCTCTCGTGCTTCGTCCTGGTCAACGGTCTGATCAGCGTGCCTGCCGGCTACCTGGCCGATCGATGGAACCGGACGCGCACCATCGGCCACACCATCATCGGCTGGTCGGCCATCACCGCCATGACGGCGGCGGCGCCGAACTACGGCGCTCTGCTCGGCGTGCGGTCAGCGCTCGGCTTCGGGCAGGCCATCACCGAACCTTCGACCGCCAGCCTGCTCGCCGATTACTACCCGCTCGAACGGCGGGGCCTCGCGTTCTCGATCCAGCAGGTCCTGGTGTTCCTCGGCTTCGGCATCGGGCTGGCGGGAGGCGGCATCGTGTCGGCCACCCTGGGCTGGCGCTACGCGTTCCTGATCGTCGGATCACCGGGCGTGTTCATCGCGTACTTCGTGTACAAGTTGCGCGAGCCCAAGCGGGGCGAGGCCGACCGGATCAGTCTCGGACTATCGGCCGAGACTGACGACGCCGTACCCCACAAGGGCCTGATGGACGAGGGTCTCGGCACCTTCCTCCGCGAACTGGTGAACGGGTTGCGCGCCGATATGCGCACGATCCTCAGCATCCCGACCATGCGCTATGCGCTCGTCGGCGTGTCCGCCCTGCTGTTCTCGATCACCGCGGTCGGAGCCGCACTCCCGCCCTTCTACGAGCGAAATCTCGGCGTGCGACCTGGCCTGGCCGAGAGCTATGTCGGTGCCATCCTCGTGCTCGGAGGCATCCCCGGCGTGCTCCTCGGCGGACGGGTGGCCGACCGCTTCGCCACTCGCATCAAGGGAGCCCGCATGGCCATTCCCGCCTACTGCGTGCTGGCCGGGCAGACGGTCTTCGTGCTCTCGTACCTACGCCTGCCGCTCGCCCCGACGTTCGCGTTGCAAGTGCTCGGCGCCTTCATCATCAGCCTGGCCGTGCCGGCGCTGCGGGCCGGGCTGAGCGATGCCGTGCCGGCCAACCTCCGGGGTGCCGGGTTCGGCGCCTTCAACCTGGTGTCGGTGATCCTCGGACAAGCGGCCGCTGCCGTCATCGTCTTCACGCTGGCTGACATCTTCGATGACAACCTGCGCACCGCCCTGCTCGTCGTCAGCCCGCCGGTGTTCATCGGAGGCCTCATCTTCTTGAAGGCCAAGGACCACATGGACGAGGATGCGGCGAAGATCTTCGCGGCGATCATGGTCGCCGTGCAGGAACAACAGGCCAAGGACGCAGCCGCGGCTATCGGAGAGGCACCGCCGAGCTGAGGGCCAGTCCGGGCGTGCCGACGAGATAGACACCGCGCTCGACGACCACAGGCGACGACGCCTGCAACAACAACGCCAAATCCTCCCGTTTCACGTGGTCGGTCAGCCGAATGGCCTGACGGGTTCCGGCGGGGATGACCAGAGCTTCGAGGGTTTCGATCGCCAACAACTGCCCTGCCGCCAAACCCTTGACGCTGACGGTGGCGTCGGCCGGACCGGGATTGAGGACGACGACGACTTCGTCGATGGTGTCGGTGGCCGAGCCACTGGCCAGCACCCACTGGCGGGCCGTTCGACGCGCGCCAAGGCTGTCGGCGATGCCGCTCCTGGTCGCCGGCGCGGCTGCGGTGACGCTGCGCTCGGCCACGACGGGGACACCGTTCAGGGAGACGACGGTGACGGCGTGCCCGACGTTCTTGGGCACCCGCTCCTGCTCGTTGGCGACCACCGTGAGCCGCTCGCGCGGTGCCAACGTCAAATCGAAGGGCTCGGTCGCACCTTCGTCGAGGGTCAGCTCGATCGACACCTCGGCCTCGCGCGTCGTCGGGTTGTAGAGGTGGATGCGCTCGGCGACGCCATCGGCGACGAGACCTTCGGGGAAGAACCAGCGCTCACCGGGCGACGGCGTCGCCAGCGCCAGGCTGATGCCCTTGGCCGCGCCGCCGCGGAGCTGGATGCGGTCGACCACCATTCGTCCGCTGCGGGCGATGGCCGTGACGGCGACGTTGTTGCGTCGGCGGACGTGCTCTTCGACCTTGACGACCCGCATGCGGCCACCCTTGACGACGAGTCCGGTGAAGTCCGAGGGAACGGCCCGGCCCTGGTCAGTGGCGAACGACAGGTCGACGATGGCGTCCTCGGGGAACGGGTTGTAGAGAGCGAGGCGCATGCTGTCCTCGCGGGCCGTCGACCCTTCGGCCAGATACCACGTGTCGGATGCCGACGACGCACACGGCGCCGTACTGAATCCGAGCGGGCCGCTGATCTCGTGTTCGACCACGGCTTCGCCACCGTCCAACTCGACAAGCGCCGAGGCGTAGGGCGCGGCCACGACCTCGCGTTGGCGGACCGACGTGACCGAACGGGGCCCGACCCGCAACGGCACCGTCTTCGGATCGCCCTCGCTGGGAACGACCGTGATCGTTCCCTCGAGCGCACGGTCTCCGGCGTTGGCGATCACGACGCGTCCGTCGGCAATCAGCCCCTCGACCCCTTCGGGCGTCGCCGTGGCACCGGCGCAGAACCACGACGACGACAGCGACGTCTTCGGGGCCGCCGTCGGCATGGCCGCCACGGCGGCGACGCCGGCGGTCGTCTTCGCCGCCCGGAGCGGCATGCGGTCGAGGACGGCACCACCGACGAGAAGGACGGCGAGGGCCAAGAAGACGGGAAGTCGTCTCGCTCGGCGCTCGTCCTCTGGCGCGAATGGCTCGTCGAGGTCGCCCATGACCGAGCCGGTCACGTAGAGGCGCTCACTTCGGCCAACTCGGCGGCGGCGCGACTCCGAAGTCCGGAAAGTACGACCCGCAGGGCCGCCACCCAAATGCCGAGTTCGAGCAGGAGGGCGGCGATACGCAGGGGTGACGTGCGATACCGCAACGTCGCCGGTGAGCCATCCGGCGCCGTGTAAGCGTTCGCCCAACCGAAAGCCTTGCGGTGGGGGGCCACCTTGCCGGCCACGTCGAAGCGCCAGCGCGACGAGTAGGCCTCGGAAAAAAAGAGCTCGGGGCCGGGCCAAGGACCACGGAAGGTCGTCGGTCCGATCCGATCGAGGGCCTTCGGTGCTCCGGCGAGCTCGGTCGTGCGGGCGGTTTCAGGCCCCGCGCGCCTGCTGGATTCGAGCGCAGGCGCAGGCAGCACGGAGACCCCCGGGGCCCAAGCGGCGTTCTCGTAGACGATCAAGGCATCGTCGGTCTCGACGAGGCGAAGGTCGATCTGGGCCCGCAGCGACGCCACCACATCGGACGGAAGAGGCAGCGCAGGAGCGCCACTGCGGGAAGGGCCCGACCGCAGGGGCACGACGACATAGCGCACACCGAGAGGGGCCAAGAGGTGCCCGAGCTGACTCGTTTCCCCGCGCCGGGCCACGTCGAGTGCGTCGGAGAGAAGACCGGTCGCGCCTTGGTCGGATGCCGGCCACAGCGCCGTGACGTCGGCCGGACCGCCACGCGACGTCGCATAGGCAACCCCGTCGTCGAGCCGCCATCCGTCGAGCGGAAGGGCCTCGGGATGACCCGCCCACATGACCCGGAACTCTCCGTCCACCTGCCGCTCTGGCATCCAGGACAGCAGGGACTCGAAGTCCCGACTCGGCATCTGCCATTGCCCATCGATCGACCCGACGAGCACCGGCACCGTGGCCGCGACGCCGGCACCCGCAGCGACCAGTGACGCCACCTGACGCCACCCGAACGTGTAGTCGGGCAGATCGATTTCGAACGCCGACAACCCGAGCACGACGGCCAGAACGAGAGCGGCGGCGGCCGGCGCCAGGAGCACCTCGACCGCCGGAGGCGGAACCCCCAACCACCCGCGACCGAAGGCCCACGACGCCGCCCATCCGACGACGGCCACCATCCAGAGACGGGCGGCGAATGTGAACCTCCATCGGCGACCGACCACGAGCGGCAGCGCAGCCGCGGCCAGGAAGCCCCAGGCGAACGGGCTGCGGCCGAACGGACCGACCCCGAAACGCAGCAACTCGCCGAGCCCCGGCGCGGTTGCCGCAGGCCGGCCCTGCCCGGCGAAGCCCGCCCACGTCGCGCCCGGAAGGACGAGTTCGAGCATCCACGGAACGAGGAGGAGGCCACCGCCGAGCACGGCCACGAAGGCAACCGCCAGGGATCGGGCGCCCGACGAGACCTCTCCGACGAGCAGGCCACCCAACAACAGGCCGACGGCCGCCAGCAACGTGGCCACTGCGATGAAGGGGACGAAGGCTCCGACAACGGCGAGGAGCAGGGCGAGGGCCACCGCCTGGAACTGCAGCGAACCGGGGCGCCGAACCCAACTCGGAGCCTGCAGATCGGCGACGGCTCGTCGCGGGCCGTCTCCGCCATGGTGATGTCCGCTGACCGCGGCCACGGCGACACGCAATTCCTCGGCATCGAGACTGTCCAGGGTCGCCGCTTCCGCCCCGAGGAGGCTCTCGATGTCCTCGTGTACGTGTTTCCCATGTTCCGGCCGCCCATGTTCCGGTCGAAGGGACTCGGGTCGCGTCGATGGCTCCCTCCGAGGCGCGATCCGATCGTCGGCCGGTGCACCGAAGGGCGCGGTTCCCATGGCCCGCAACAGGCGACCGAGGATCCACGGCGACGCCGCGTAGGCGATGAGTCCCGCCCATCGCCCTCGCGCCAATGCGTCGTACGGCAAGGGAACGGCGGCGTAGACGACGACCCCGACGAGCCGCACCCGCCACGATCCGAGCGGCGCCGTCAGCCGCTGCATCCCCACGAGCCCGAGTGGAAGCATGCCGAGGACCAGGATCTTCTGCAGCAATCCCATGGCCCCGAAGAGCAGGACACCCCCGACACCGAGCAGGGCGAACGCAGGAGGCGCCGGCGCTTCACTTCCGAGTCCGGACGACCTCCATCCCGAGACGAAGTGACGAAGCAGGAGCATCGGACTGTCCGGGAAGGCAACGAACTGGCCCACCGCCGGTAGCTCGCCCCGCAGCAGTTGCCGCGACCCGAAGGTCAGGACGACGGCCACGACCAGCCACACCGTCAACGTCTGGCGGAGACCGCCCGACGTCATCGCGCCGGCGAACTGGCGGCCGGCTGCTCCGACACCGATGGCGCGCTCCTCGGCCGCCAGACTCCCTTGCAGCGCCGCCGACAGTCGAACGCTTCCCCGGGTCTGGAGGCGGCGGACCTCGCCGTCCTTGAGGGCCCGACCCGCCTGCGTGGCCTTGCGGGCGGCACGCAGGTCGCGCCGGTCGCGCAGGTTCCACCGCCACGCGTCGAAGACGGCCCCGGCGAGGCGACGACGGCCGCTCAGGGCGGCGCCGACGCCCTCGATCGTCATCAACACGAGCAACTGGGGCAGCACCCGCAGGAGGTGGAGCGGCGCGTAGCTCTTCACCACCGTGCGGAGTCGATGACGCAGCTGTAGGCGGGCGATTCGTTCGCGCAGATCGCCGGTCGTCTCGCCGAGCACCAGGGGGCGCTCGCCCCGAGCCGTCGCTTCGCGATGGCGAACCCGCGCTCCCGGGGCGACGACGACGCGCGCGCCCAGCACTTGGGCGCGCCAGCAGAGATCGAGGTCTTCGCCGATGAGGGGAAGCCGGGCGTCGAAGCCGCCCATGGTGGCGAAGAGGTCGGCTCGCACGAGGAGGCAGCCGCCGGGCGCCACGAAGACGTCGCGGACCGCGTCGTGCTGCTCTTGGTCGAGCTCGTGTCGTCCGTAGGGTCGAACCACGCCTGCCTTGTCGGCCGACGCGCCCACGGCGAGCAGCCGCAGCGGGTCGTCCCACTCCACGAGCTTCGGGGCGACGATGCCGGCATTCGACCGGAAGGCCTCCTCGACCAGCAGGCGGATGGCATCGACGTCGGGCGCGGCATCATCGTGCAAGAAGACGTAGTGCGATGCGCCCTCGACCACCTCGAGGACGTCGTTGGCGCTGGCTGCAAATCCCTCGTTGGCGTCGAGGCGGCGGACATAAGCCGAGGGGAGCCGATCGGCGATGCGGGGCGTGGGATCGATGGCACTGGCGGCGTCGATGACCAACACCGAGAGGTTGGGGTAGTCGGACGCGCCGATGGCGTCGAGGACCTCCTCGAGCCAGGGTCCGGGATCGCTGGTCACGACGACGGCGACGACGGCAGGGACGCCGGCCGTCGGTGCTTCCTCGTCGACGACGCCGGCATCAGGGGCCGGGGAAACGGCCTCGGGGGCAGGCGGGTGGGGTGACATCCGGTCGCCTCAAGCTAGTGGCGGAGTGGGTGTCCCTCGGCGTCCTCACTCGTGCAAGTGCTTGCAAAAGTATGCGCGAAGGCGTAAGGTCGCAAGCATGTCCGCTTCCACCGTCACTGTCGAAGACCTCACCAAGAGCCTGAAGGACGCCGCTTACGTAGCC
>JBKJLU010000335.1:0-3600 GCA_046596815.1 Acidimicrobiales bacterium
GCGCTACGCCGACCTATTGCCGGCCTCCGCCGAGAATCCGGTCAACCTCGGCGCCGGTTTCACCCCGCTGGTGCGGGCCGACCGTCTGGCCGCCGAACTCGGCCTCGGCGAACTCTGGATCAAGAACGACACCCTCAACCCGACGGGTTCGTTCAAGGATCGAGTCGTTTCGGTGGCGCTGACCAAGGCCCGCGAGCTCGGCTTCAAGGTTGCGGCCTGCGCCTCGACCGGCAACTTGGCGAACTCCGTCGCCGCCCACGCCGCCCGCGCCGGCATGGAGTCGATCGTCTTCATTCCCTACGACCTCGAGCAGGCCAAGATCATCACGACCGCCGTCTACGGCGGCACCCTCATCGCCGTCGACGGGTCGTACGACGACGTGAACCGGCTGTGCGCGGAGCTCACCAGCGAGCACCCGGCGTGGGCCTTCGTCAACGTCAACGTCCGCACCTACTACGCCGAGGGATCGAAGACCCTGGCCTACGAAGTGGCCGAGCAACTCGGCTGGCAGGCGCCCGATCACGTCGTGGTTCCCATCGCCTCCGGTAGCCAACTCACCAAGATCCACAAGGGGTTCCAGGAGCTGCACCAGGTCGGCCTGCTCGACGGCGACGAGCCTCCCTCCGTGCGCATCTCCGGCGCCCAGGCCGAGGGGTGCTCGCCGGTGGCGACGGCCTTCGCCGAGAACAGCGACATCATCCGTCCGCAGCGGCCCTCGACCATCGCCAAGTCGCTGGCCATCGGCAACCCGGCCGACGGGTTCTACGCCCTCGACATCGTCCGCAAGACCGGCGGCGCCATCGGATCGGTCACCGACCCGGAGATCGTCGAAGCCATCCGCCTCTTGGCCCGCACCGAGGGCATCTTCGCCGAGACCGCCGGTGGCGTGACCATCGCCACCCTGGCCAAGCTGGCGGCGTCCGGCGTGATCCGCCGGGACGAGCGGGTCGTCGCCTACGTCACCGGCAACGGCCTCAAGACCATCGACGCCGTGTCCCCGCACGTCGGCCCCACCGCCACCATCGCCCCCACGCTCGACGCCTTCAACGAAGCCGCCGTCGATGCGGGCCTTTCTCTCGAGGACTGAGTCATGCCGACCCTGCGCATCCCCACCCAACTCCGCACCCTCACCGGCGGCGCCGGCGAGGTCGTGGTCGACGGCGCCACCGTCGGCGACGCCCTCAAGGCCCTCGACGTCGCCCACCCCGGCTTCGGCGAGCGCCTCTTCGACGCCGACGGCAAGCTGCGCCGCTTCGTGAACGTGTTCGTGGCCGACGAGGACATCCGCTTCCTCCAGGGCACCGACACCCCCGTGACCGACACCACCACCGTGTCGATCATCCCCGCCGTCGCCGGGGGATAGGCGAAGACAGGGATGACTAGTTCGTTGTGACCCTGGCGTATTGGTCCTCAGTCCCGGCGCCCCACAGGCCGATGAAGCTGCATGGCCGAAGTGCTCGTCGTCGATGATGATCCGGACATCCGGATGCTCGTGGCATTCGCCCTCGAGGACTCCGGCCACCAGGTTCGCCAGGTGAGCGACGGCGCCGCCGCACTCACGGCCCTCGAGGTCCGCGCCCCCGACGTGATGGTGCTCGACGTGATGATGCCGGGCACCGACGGTTTTGGCGTCCTCCGCGGGATCCGGGCCCGCCGCATCGCCCCCGAGACCAAGGTCATCGTCCTCACCTGCAAGACCGAGGAACGCGACCACCTCCGGGGGTGGGAACTCGGGGCCGACGAATACCTCACCAAGCCCTTCGATCCCGAAGAACTGGTGAACCGGGTGGCCTGGCTGGTCGCGTCCTCCAAGGAAGACCTCGCCCTGCGCCGTGAAGCCGAGCTGCAGAAGGCCGAACTCCTCGACCGCCTCGAGAACGCCTTCAACAAGAGCCGCGCCGCCGCCGGGCACTGAAGCTCCCTTCTCCTTAGAGGGCACTCACCTCGTAGAGGGTCCAGCTGCCGGGGATGCCCTTGAGTTCGTGCGTCCCCCGGTCCGAGAGCTCGATCGACGATCCGGCGATGAGGTCGCGGACGGTTCTGCTCACGTAGACGGTGCCAGGTGCGGCTGCCGACTCCACCCGCTTGGCCAGATGGACGGCGATCCCGGCGATGTCGTCTCCGACGAGCTCGATCTCACCCGCGTGGAGCCCGGCCCGGATGGGGAGGCCGTCGGCCGTCGCCCTCTCGGACACGGCGACGGCGCAGCGGATGGCTCGGGCGGGTCCGTCGAACGTGGCCAGCACGCCGTCACCGGTGTTCTTCACGACCCGCCCGGAGTACTGCCGCACGAGGCGGTCTGTCTGCTCCTGGAGGTGGCCCAGGCGGTGGCGCCACTCTCGATCGCCGGACGCCGAGGCGCGAGCCGTCGAGTCGACCACGTCCGTGAACAAGACGGTGGCCAGTGCGCGCTCGGGTTCCGCCGTGCGATGGGCGCCGGTGAGGAAATCCTCGATGAGGTCGAGCTCAGCGCTCCACTCCTTGTCCGTCGACGACATGTGCGTGTTGCCTGGGAACTCGACGAAGCGGGCACCGGCGATGCCCTCGGCCAGCTCGCGGCCCGCGGGAAGGGGAACGACGGGGTCGCCCGTACGGTGGTACACCAGCGTCGGAGCGCTGATGGCCCCCAAGGCCGGTGTCACGTCCATGAGGACGTTGAGCCGAAGGATCTCGACCGCCGCTCGGGGAGTGGCGCTGCTGCGCTCGTATCTCGCCGCCCAGTCGGGGTCGCTCCCGGCGAGAAAGAACTGCAACGGCATCCCCGTCCCCCAGTTCTGCTCGAGAAAGGCCAGCCGCTGCTCCATGTCCGGCGGCGGCGTCAACCGGGCGTAGGTGGCGCCCAGGACGAGGGCCTCGACCCGTTCTGGGTAGGTGGCGGCGAAGAGCAAAGCCAGAGGTCCGCCCTCGGACTGGCCCATGAGCACGGCCGAGGCCACTCGGGCATCGTCCATGACCGCTCGGATGTCGTCCATCCGCTCTTCCATGGTCGGCACCGACGCCGTGCGGTCGGACAGGCCCGTGTTGCGCTTGTCGAAGGTGACGACCCGGGCGAAGGCGGAATATCGGCGAGCGGCTTGGACCAGCCCCGGGTTTTCCCACATCAAGTCGAGATGGGTCACGAAGCCAGGCACGAGGACGAGGTTTCGGGGGCCATCGCCGTACACCTGGTAGGCGATGTTCAACTCCCCGCTCTTGGCGTATCTCGTCCTCGGGATCGCCACCATGCCCGGATTCTACGCTCGCCGTTTTTGGCACTCACTTGCGTCGACTGCTAACGGGTGCAATCCTGTTAGCAGTCACAACCCCTGAGTGCTAACGCCTCAAGACAGAGGAGTCACCCCTATGGCCAAGCTGATCGCGTTCGACGAGACGGCCCGGCGCTCGCTGGAGTCAGGTATGAACCAGCTCGCAGACGCCGTACGAGTCACCTTGGGCCCGAAGGGCCGCAATGTGGTGCTGGAGAAGAAGTGGGGCGCCCCCACCATCACCAAGGACGGCGTCTCCGTCGCCAAGGAGATCGAGCTCGAGGATCCCTACGAGCGCATCGGCGCCGAACTGGTGAAGGAAGTCGCCAAGAAGACCGACGACGTCGCCGGTGAC
>JBKJLU010000229.1:0-7966 GCA_046596815.1 Acidimicrobiales bacterium
CCGATGCATACGCATCGTTGCGATCAGCGCTGGCCATCAGGCGTTCGTCCCGACCTGTTCGATGTAGCGCTCGACGAGGGCGCGGTTGGTTTCGCGGTCGAGATTCTTCTGGACAACGACCTCGGCGGCCCCGATGGCCAGTTCGGACACCTGGGTGCGGAGGTCGGCGATGGCCCGCTGTTGGGCGGCATCGATCTCCGAACGGGTGCGCTCACGCAGCTCGTTGACCTCGGCCTCGGCTCGCACCATGAGGTCGCGTCGCATCTGCTCGGCCGTCTGACGGGCCTCGTCGATGATGCGGGCCGACTCGTTCTTGGCGTCGGCCAGCTGGCGCTGGTACTCCTCGAGGATGTTCTGGGCGTCAGCCTTCGTCCGCTCGGCCTCGTCGAGGTTGTCGCGGATGTTCTGGGTGCGGGACTCCATCGACTTCTGCACCGCCGGGAAGGCGAACTTGTACATCAGCGCGAGGAGGACGAGGAAGGCGAAGGCCGCGTAGGCCAGCTCGCTCGTCTCCGGGAGGATCGGGTTGTGCGACTGGTCCTCGACGCTCTTCGAGGTTCCCGTCTCTTGCCCTGTTACCTCTTCTTCGGCGGCCAGCAGCAGCTGCCCGGTGGCAGTGATGCGTGCGATCACGGGGGCTCCTTAGAGGCCGAGGAGGATGAAGACGACGAAGCCGATGAGGGCGAGCGCCTCGGTGAAGGCGACGCCGAGGAACATGGTCGTGCGGACCATGCCGGCAGCCTCGGGCTGGCGGGCCATGGCCTGGACGGCCTGACCGACGAGGTAGCCGATGCCGATGCCGGGGCCGATGGCGGCGAGGCCGTAGGCGAAGCCGGCCGAGATGGCCCGGCCCATGTCGACGAGGTCGGCACCCTCGGCGGTGATTTCAGCGAGAAGCATGGGGACAGTCATTGGTGGTTCCGGTTCTCCTAGTGCTCGGGGTGCATGGCACCGCCGATGTACACGGCGGTGAGAATGGTGAAGATGTAGGCCTGCAGGAAAGCGACCATGACCTCGAAACCGGTCATGAGGATCAGCATGACCGTCGCCAACAGCGACGGGACGATGAGGAGGCTCGGCTTCAAGGTCTCGAAGGCCAGGATGCCGAACGTCACCAGCAGGATGTGGCCAGCGAGGGTGTTGGCGAAGAGTCGCACGGCGAGCGAGAAGGGCCGCACCATGAAGGTCGACACCAGTTCGATCGGCGTCACGAGGATGTACAGCGCCACCGGCACACCCGGGGGGAACAGGGCGTTCTTGAAGTACGCCGGACCCTGGCTCTTGATGCCGACCACGTTGAACACGACGTAGACCATCAACGAGAGGAACAGCGGAATCGCCATGCGGGCCGATGCCGGCATGGAGAGCGGCGGCACGATGCCGGCGATGTTGCAGAAGAGGATGAACCAGAACAGCGAGGTCAGGAAGGGCATCACCCAGCGCTTGTGCAGGCCCTCCTCTCCCATCGTCTGCAGAACGATCCCGTCCCGGATGAAGTCCACGCTCGCCTCGACGATGTTCTGCACGCCACGCGGAACGAGGGCGCTGCGGCTTCCGGCGATGAAAAACAGAAGCAACGTGAGGAACGCCGCCAGCAGGACGATGATCGAGATCTTGTTGAAGGAGTACAGCGTGCCTTCACCGAAAATGGGCTTCCAGTTGACGAGTTCGCCGATGGACGGGAAGTGGAGTCCCCCCTCCTCGGCGGCCTTTTCGGCTGCGGCGAGCAGCATCGGCGTCAAGACGTTGATCCTTTCGGCTTGAGGCCAGGAAAGGCCAGGGAGGCGGAAACGTACTTGGTCTCCCAGAAGAGGAGGCCCAAGTGAGAGACGATGATCGTGATGCCGAGCGGCACCATTTCCACCCACGACAGGTTGCGGGCGCCGATGACGGCGGCGGTGATGAGGCCGAGGCGCACGACGTAACCGCCGAGCACCGCCGCCATCATCAGGCTCAGCGAGATGCGGGCGGTGTAGGTGAGAAGGGCGGCGGCGAAGGCGAAGTTCACCAGCACCAGGCCGAGGCCGAAGGCGCTCGACAGCACCCCGCGCACGCCGTGGGTCGCACCGAACACGAGCAGCAGCGCCGGCAGGACCATGAGGCCCCGCTTGATCAGGTCGTTGGCGATGTCGCGCTCGACCGGCGGACCATCGACCTTGGTGACGAACAGCGGCTGCGTCATGCTTCGCTTGCCTTCGTACCGGGGTGGCCGGGGGCCCAGATGGCCGATGACTCCTGGACCTTCATCTCGGCGTCGTAGCGGTACCAGGTGCGGAGAAACGCAGCGATGACGCCGATGAGGCTGAGCACCACCGTGAGCACAGGGAAGAGTCCGAACTGGCGGTCGAGGAACCAACCCAGGCCACCGAAGATGACGGGGCCAAGCGTGAATTCGATGCTGGAGGACAACGCGTTCCCGAAGCCGTTGTACAGCTTCCGGCGCTCAGCCTGTTGGTCCACCTACTGCCCCTTTGCAGTTCGGTCTTCGGCTTCCACCGACCTTGTGAAAGCGCTCACAATCTACCGAGCGCGTGACGGCACCCGCAAATCCGGACGGACCTTAGGTGCTGGTGTCCCCGGGAGTCGAAAGCACGTCTTCGACGCCAGAGGTTTCGCTGGTGAGGATCGCGTCGTTGCCGCTCGCTCGCACCCCCGGATGGAAGAAGGTGTAGAGCAGCACGCCGAGGCCGAGCACCAGGAACGGGATCACCGCGTTCCCCCGATCCGTATAGGTCGGAAAGAGCACGAGACCGGAGAGAATCGCCGTCCACGCCCACAAGATGCCGACGGCGCGGCGCTGGCCGTGTCCGAGGAACATGAGTCGGTGGTGCAGGTGCCCCTTGTCGGCCACCGAGAACTTCCCCGACCGCCGGATGATGGCGAAAGCGGTGTCGAAGATGGGAACGCCGAGGATGAAGAACGGGATGAAGATCGGGGCGTAGAAGAAGTAGGTCTGGCCGGAGAAGGGCTGGTCGGTGCGGCCCCCGACGACGAGGGTGGCCGCCGCCATCAACAGGCCGAGGAACAGAGCTCCCGCATCGCCCATCTGGATGCGTGCCGGGTGGAAGTTGTGGGGCAGGAAGCCCACGCAGATGCCACAGGCGATCACGGCGATGAGCGGGCCGACGCTCGTCTCGCTGAGGAGGCCGGCGTTGTCCGGTCCGATCTGCAGCGTGTAGAGGAAGAACGCCCCAGCGGCAATGGCGACGATGCCCGCGGCGAGGCCGTCGAGGCCGTCGATGAAGTTCACGGCGTTGGCCATGCCGGCCACCCACAACACGGTGACGAGCGGCGCGAGATCGGGGGAGATGCCGACGAGATCGAAGAAGGGAATGCGCAGGAAGATCATCACCACGCCGAGCAGCGACAGCACGCTCCCGGAGAAGACGATGCCGGCCATCTTCGCCGGAGGGGACACCTCGAGCAGGTCGTCGAGCATGCCGACGGCGAACATCACCGACCCGGCGAGCACGACGGCGAGGGGTTCCGACGATCCCTCGAACACGGCCCGGAACGGCTCGAACCGGCTCGCCACCGCCATCGCCGCCAGGAACCCCAGGAACAGGCTGGCCCCGCTCGTCGGCAACGGACGCGTGTGCACCCGGCGCGAGTTGTCCGGGTCGGGCATCACCACCGCCCCGAAGCGGATGGCGAGGCGACGCGTCACGAACGTCAATGCGAACGTCACCACCGCCGCCACCCCGAACACCGAGATGTAGGCCGAAAGCGTCGGCGTCACCGGACGGGGGGCGGGCTCACGCCGGGTAGGGCGTGAACTTCGAGCAGAGAGCGTTGACCTCGTCGAGGACGCTGCGCTCGACGTCGGCGTCGCCGATGTTGGCGAGGACGCGATGGATGAGTTCGGCGATCGTGGCCATCTCCGGCTCGGTCATGCCGGCCGTCGTCACCGACGGCGTACCGATGCGCAGGCCGCTGGTGATGTAGGGCGGACGGGGGTCGTCTGGCACCGTGTTCTCGTTCATGGTGATACCCGCCCGGTCGAGGGCGAGGCGGGCCTTCTTGCCACTGAGTTCGGCGTTGAAAGTGCGCAGGTCGACCAGCATGAGGTGGTTGTCGGTGCCGCCGGAGACGAGCCGGAACCCTTGTCCGGCAAGGGCTTCGGCCAGCGCTTGCGCGTTCCGGACGATCTGGGCGGTGTACTCGCGGAACGCCGGCTGGGCGGCCTCATGGAAAGCCACCGCCTTCGCGGCGATGACGTGCTCGAGCGGCCCGCCCTGGAATCCGGGGAACACCGACTTGTCGATGACCTCGGCATACTCCGCTCGGCTGAGGATGCAACCACCCCGCGGGCCGCGCAGCGTCTTGTGGGTGGTGAACGTGACGACGTCGGCATGGGGAACCGGGTTGGGGTGCTGGCCACCGGCGATGAGCCCGGCGATGTGGGCGGCGTCGAACAAGAAGATGGCCCCGACCTCCCGGGCGATCTTGGCGATCGGCTCGGGGTCGATGATGCGGGAATAGGCGGTGGCGCCGGCCACGATCATCTTCGGACGCTCAGCCTGCGCGAGATCGGCCAGCGCCTCGTAGTCGATGCGCTCGTCGCTCGGCGTCACGCCGTACGACACGAAGTTGTAGAGCTTCCCCGAGGCGTTGACGGGCGAGCCGTGGGTGAGGTGGCCGCCCTGGTCGAGACGCATGCCGAGGACGGTGTCACCGGGTTGCAACAGACCGAAGTACACGGCCATGTTGGCGCTGGCCCCCGAGTGGGGTTGGACGTTGGCGTGCTCGGCCCCGAACAACGCCTTCACCCGGTCGATGGCCAGCGTCTCGACATCGTCGATCACGTGGTTGCCGCCGTAGTAGCGCTTGCCCGGATAGCCCTCGGAGTACTTGTTGGTGAGCACCGATCCGGTGGCTTCCATCACCTGGGGCGAGGTGAAGTTCTCCGAGGCGATCAGTTGCAGGGTCGTGTTCTGCCGCTCGACCTCTCGGTCGAGGATGGCGAAGAGCTCTGCATCCCTCGGGAAATCAGGATCGCGGGGGTAGTCAGTCACGGAGAGACTCCTGTCCGAAGAGAAGGGCGACCAGGCGGTCGGTGAGGTCTTCGATCTCGGTCGCCGTCTTCTCGTAGACGGAACGACTCGATCCGATGGGGTCGAAGATGTCGTCTTCGTCGGCCTCGCCGAGCAGGCTCGAGTGGGAGCGACCGGCGTGCGCCTTCGCCAGCCACTCGTCCATCGGTTGGCCCTTGGCGCGGCCGCCGATGTCCTCGCCGCGGCGGACGATCTCCTTGAGGGTGAAGGCCTTGGGAAAGACCATCGGGCGCATGACGACGGCTTCGCGGACGTGCAAGCGGGCCATGCCGAGGAGGAGGTCGGTGGCCTCGATGAGCTCTGCGGTCATGGTGGTGCTGCGGTGCGGCGCCATGTCGATGCCGCGATCTCGGAGCACGTCGACGCCGTGGCTGCTGGCGCCGTTTCCGGACTCGAGCAGGCCCGCGGAATGGACGGTGGCCGGTACGCCGCGGCGGGCCATGCGATCCCGGAGGAATGCTTCGGCCATGGGCGAACGGCAGATGTTGCCGGTGCACACGAGGAGGACGTCGATGGGCCCGAGACTACTCTCCGGCCCGTGACTCTCGACCCCCGCCTTCCGGTCATCGTCGGCGTCGGACAATCAACCCGAAGGCCCACCGGGTCGGTCGTCGGGCTGCCCTCGCCCCCCGAAATGATGGCCGATGCACTGCGTCTGGCGGCGGCCGACAGCGGAGCGGGGGAGGGGCTCCTGGCCCGTGCCGATTCGCTGCAGTGCATCGAGGCCATGTCATGGCGAGCTCCCGATCCGGCGGCCCTCGTGGCCGGGTATCTCGGCATCGAGCCCAAGGAACGGGTGCGCACCACGACCGGGGGTAACAGCCCCCAGACGCTCGTGAACCAGGCGGCGCTCGCCATCACCGAGGGGCGAGCCGACGTCGTGCTCATCACGGGCGCCGAGGCGATGTACAGCCGACGCCTGGCGACCAAGAACGGCGAGGAGTCGGGTTGGCCGAAGCAGGATCCTGGCGCCGCACCCGACCGGGTCGTGGGCGTCGACAAGCCGGGGACGACCGAGTTCGAGCTGGCCCGCTCGTTGATGGTGCCGACCCAGATTTATCCGATCTTCGAGTGCGCGGTGCGGGCCGAGGCGGGCGAGACCGTCGACGAGCACCAGGTGCGGGTGTCGGAGTTATGGGCCCGCTTCTCCGAGGTGGCGGCGACGAATCCGTACGCGTGGTCGCCCGAGCCGAAGTCGGCGCAGGAGATCCGCACCGTCGGCCCCGACAACCGCATGATCGGCTTCCCCTATCCGAAGCTCATGAACTCGAACATCCAGGTCGACCAGGCCGCGGCCGTCATCGTGTGTTCGGTGGCCGCGGCCCAGGCCGCCGGCATCCCGTCCGACAAGTGGGTGTTCGTGCACGCGGGCGTCGACGCCACCGATCACTGGTTCGTGTCCGACCGGTGGTCGCTCGGCCGCTCCCCCGCCATCGCCGCGTGCGGTCGCAACGCCTTCGAGCTGGCCGGACTCGGGGTCGACGACATCGCCCACCTCGACCTCTACTCGTGCTTCCCCTCGGCTGTCGAGGTGTCGGCCCTCGAGCTCGGCATCGACGCTTGGGATCCGGCTCGCCCGCCGACCGTGACCGGCGGACTGTGCTTCGGCGGCGGTCCCGGCAACAACTACGTCACCCATTCGATCGCGTCGATGGTCGACCGGTTGCGAGACCACGCCGGCGATGTCGGTCTCGTCACCGCCAACGGCTGGTACCTCACCAAGCACGCCCTCGGGATCTACTCCACCAACCCGCCGGTCAACGGGTTCCGGTGGGCCTCGGGTCAGGACGAGGTCGACGCCTCGCCGACGCGCCAGGTGGCCGTCGACTTCGAAGGCGACGTGACGGTCGAGGCCTGGACCGTGCTGCACGAGCGTGACGGATCGCCGCAGCTCGGCATCGTCGGCGCGCTGCTGGCCGACGGTCGTCGCACGTGGGCCAACACGTCCGACCCCGATCTTCTCGCCGTGCTCGTGACCGAAGAGGTCGAGGGACGGGCGGCCACGATCGCCGCCGGCCAACTCGCCCTGGCGTGAGTTCCGCCCGCGAGGTCGATCCGTTCGGCCGCGTTGATTCTCAGGACGACCGGATCTTCTACGCCGTCGACCGCCTCGTCACCCACATCGAACCGGGTGCCATCGAGGCGCTGCGTTCGTTCTACGGATCGATGCTGCCCGGCGACGGTGCGATCCTCGATCTCATGTCGTCGTGGCGCTCGCATCTTCCGTCGGACGGATTGGGGGCGGTCACCGGCCTCGGCATGAACGCGGCCGAGATGGCGGCCAATCCCCAGCTCGACGACTACGTCGTGCACGACCTCAACTGCGATCCGACGCTGCCGTTCGCCGACGCCGCCTTCGTCGGCGCGGTGTGCACGGTGAGTGTGCAGTACCTGACGTCGCCGGTCGAGGTCTTCGCCGAGGTGCGCCGGGTGCTGCAACCCGGCGCCCCGTTCGCCGTCGCCTTCTCCAACCGGTGCTTTCCCACCAAAGCCGTTGCCCTGTGGCGCTTCGGCACCGACGCCGACCATGTCGACCTCGTCCGGGCCTACTTCGCCAACGCCGGCTTCGACGACGTCGCCGACCGCCGACTTCTCTCCCCCGACGACCCCGTCCACGTCGTCACCGCCCACGCCTGATCGCGGAGCGCTGAGCACTCGCCGGAGGACGCGTGGAGCGTTCGGCACTCGGATCCCGAGTGCCAGACGCTCCACGTCGGACTTAGCGAGTGGGAAACGCTCCGCCGGATGGAGGTGAGTCAGGTGGGGGTCAGGGCGCTCGTGGGGATGCGGCCCTCGCGGAGAACGGACGGGGCGCCGGCGCCGTCGAGGGCGACGACGGTCGATGGGGCGCCTTCGCAGGTGCCGCCGTCGAGGACGAGGGAGACGGCGCCGTCGAGGGCGGCGGCGACGCC
>JBKJLU010000252.1:0-3362 GCA_046596815.1 Acidimicrobiales bacterium
AACTGGTGTTCTTCACCACGGGTCGCAGCGGCCTCACCGACGTCGTGCTCTTCGCAGTGATTCTCGTCGCCCTCCTGGCGCGGGGCGAGCGCCAGCGCCGGACCGTGTCCAGCGAGGAGTCGTCGTGGCAGGTGGCCGAGCCCGTTCGGGAACTGCCCGCTGAGATCCGAGCTCATCCACGCTGGCGGGGTCTGACCGGGGCCGCGATCGCTCTAGGCCTGCCCGCGGTCGTGCTCTATCCGAACTTTGCCACCGCGTCATCCACGCAGTTCGTCGCCACCGTTCTGCTCGTCGCCGTCGTCGCCGTGTCGCTGACCATCCTCACCGGATGGGCGGGGCAGATGTCCATCGGCCAGTGGGCCCTTGCCGGCGTCGGCGGCGTCTTCGGCGCGCAGTTGGTGACCGAGGTGGGCCTGCCTTTCTGGGCTGGCTTCGTCGGGGCGGCGGTGATCGGCGGGGGTGTCGCCCTTGTGCTCGGCTTCCCGGCGTTGCGGCTCGAAGGCACCGCCCTCGCCGTCGTCACCCTGGGGTTTGCGGTTGCCGCCGCCGCCTGGCTCTTCGATCAATCGTGGTTCAAGGGCACCGGCTTTCTCCCTCGTCCGTCCTACCTGACGACGACCCGCTACTACTTCGTCGCTCTGACCTTCTTCGCACTCTCCGTCTTCGGACTGCGGTCCCTCCAGTCGATGCGTGTCGGGCGGAACATGATCGCCGTTCGCGACAACCCGAGGCAGGCGGCGGCCATGGGGATCGACGTCGTTCGCACCAAACTCACCGCCTTCGTCATCGCCGGCACCTTTTCCGGCGCATCGGGCTTCTTGTGGTGCGCTGGCGTGAGCTTGGCCGACAACACGGTCTTTCAACCGGGCCGCTCGCTCTCGCTGGTCGCCGCCGTCGTGATCGGCGGCCTCGGCTCGGTGAGCGGGGCCGTGCTGGGCACGTTCTACTTCTTGGGCATCCCGTATCTGGCCGGAAGCGTCAGCCCCTATCTCGGGCTGCTCTCCACCGGCATGGGGCTGCTCGTGCTCGTGCTCTTCTTCCCTGGCGGGCTGGCGCGGCTGTCGGCGGAGGGACGCGATCGGCTGGCCTCCCTGCTCACCGGTCTCGACGTACGCCCGCCGGTCGAGCCCGTGCGTCGAGACGCAACCGAACCGCACGATGAACCCGACGCCGACCGGCCTGGTCGTCTCGCCGAGCGGCACGCCGGATGATGCGCCGGCTGCAGGCGTACCTGGCGGGCGAGGCCGTCTGGCCGATCCTGGCGCTGTTCGCCCTCAACGCCGTCGACGAGTTCGACACTCGCACCTTCGAGTTGCTCGGCCCGGAGATCGCCGAGCACTTCGGGATCGACGTGGCCCGCTTCGGGATCATCACCATCTTCGTCGTCTTGCTGG
Organism: Acidimicrobiales bacterium; assembly: GCA_046596815.1. Taxonomy (GTDB): domain Bacteria; phylum Actinomycetota; class Acidimicrobiia; order Acidimicrobiales; family CADCTF01; genus DATLED01. The sequence goes on from JBKJLU010000252.1 coordinate 1,395, forward strand.
TGCCCTTCGTGAGTGTGCCCGTGGCGCTCCTCTCCGACCGGCGACGGCGCATGCCGATCGCCATCATCGGTGGCGCCGTGTGGGCCGCCTTCTCGCTCATGACCGGCGCGGCGCCGGCGCTTGGTGTCCTGATAGCCGCGCGCGTGGGTTCGAGCTTCGGCAAGGTGGTCAACAGCCCGGTTCACGGAAGTCTCATCGGAGACTTCTACTCGCCCAAGGCGCGAGCCAAGGCCTTCGGGTTGCATGCCCTGGCCAACCCCGCGGGCGCAGCCTTTGCCTCGATCGTCGCCGGCGGGCTGGCGGAGGTGTTCGGGTTCCGGGCCCCGTTCTTCGTGCTGGCCGTTCCGACGGTGGTGGTCCTCGTGGTGTGCAGCCGCGTCGCCGAACCTCCTCGCGGTCGCTACGAGCGGGTCGAGACGCCCGCGGCACCGCCCCTGCTCGAGACGGTCAGGCGGCTCTGGGCCATCCGCTCGTTGCGCTACCAGTGGATAGGCGGCGCGTGGACGAGCGGGAGCGTCTTCGGCGTCGGCATCCTCGTGCCCTTCTTCCTCAAGGATGAGTTCGGGGTCGGCCCCGGCCTCCGGGGCATCATCGTCGGGGTCGGCACCGCCCTCTCCGCGGCCGGCGTGCTGTGGGGTACCGCCGTCTTCCAACGGCGGATAGACGACCGGCCGAGCGTCGGTCTGCGCCTGTTGTGCTGGACGGGTGCCGCCGCCGGTGTCGCCCTCGGCCTGTTGTCGATCGCCCCCGTTCTGGCCGTGTTCGTGGTGCTCGTCTGGATCATCACGATGATCTTCGCCTTCGTGGTGCCGGGACTGTCGGCCATCACCGCCCTCGTCGCTCCGCCCGAGTTGCGATCGACGGCGTTCGCCATCGCCGGGTTGGTGGCGCTGGGTGGACTGGGGTTCTCGGTCATCGGCTTCGTCGTCGGCAGCTCGAATCTTCGTCTTGCCGTGGCCTTGATGGCCCCCATCTTCCTGCGCGGCGTGGCCTACTTCTTCAAGGCCGCCAGCTACATCGATGCCGACGTCGAGCGGCTCAGCCCCGACTACGTCGAGCGGGCCCGGCGGTCTTCCGGCGATCGTGTGCTGCTCGAGACCAGCGGCCTCACGGTGTCCTATGACGGTGTCCAAGTGCTGTTCGGCGTCGATCTCGAGGTGCGGGAGGGCGAGATCCTGGCGCTGCTCGGGACGAACGGTGCCGGCAAGTCGACGACCCTCAACGCCATCTCCGGCATCACCGAGCCCGACGGCGGCAACGTGTTCTTCGAGGGCGTTGCCATCACGGGCGAGCCGCCGGAGCGCACGGTCGAACGGGGCATCGTGCAAGTGCCGGGCGGGAGGGGCATCTTCCCCGGCCTGAGCGTGGAGGAGAACCTGCGGATGGGCGGGTTCCTTCTGCGTCGCCAGCGGGCCGAGCTGGCCACCCGCATCGACGAGGCCCTCCGCCTGTTCCCCCGTCTGGCCGAGCGCCGCGGCGTCAGGGCCGGTTCTCTCTCCGGCGGTGAGCGTCAGATGTTGACGTTGGCCCAGTCCTTCCTCCTGCGACCACGCCTTCTTTTGATCGATGAGCTCTCGCTCGGCTTGGCCCCGGCGGTCGTGCAGGACCTGCTGGTCGCCGTGCGGTCGATGAACGAAGCAGGGACCACCATCGTCATCGTCGAACAATCCGTGAACGTGGCGCTGACGTTGGCCGAGCGGGCCTACTTCCTCGAAAAGGGCGAGGTCCGATTTTCGGGGGCGACCGCCGACCTGTTGGCTCGGCGGGACCTCCTCCGATCGGTCTTCCTCGAAGGAACGGCCCGTTCATGAGTCAGACGGATGGCGCAGAGCGGCGCCTGGAGCCTCGGCCAGGCGGGCGGGCAGCGCCGCCATGCGGGCGGCGAGGGCGGAGAGCGACGTTTCCCAGGTCGTGGCCAGGGCGAGCTGGATGGTGTCGTTGAATGGCTCGGTCCACCGGGCGTCAAGG
>JBKJLU010000310.1:0-18295 GCA_046596815.1 Acidimicrobiales bacterium
ATGGCCTGCTTGGAAGGCAGGAACTCTGGCCATTGAGCTACACCCGCGAAGATGTTGGCACGCTACCCGTCGGGGGTTCAAATCCCCCCTCCCCGACGGGTAGCGTGCGAACATCTCCGCGGGTGTAGCTCAATGGCCAGAGTTCCTGCCTTCCAAGCAGGCCATGCGGGTTCGGTTCCCGTGACCCGCTCGCCAAGAACTGATCTGAATTGGAGCTGAGAGTTCTGACCGAACTACCGGCACGATCGCGCACGATCCTGATCGTGCTGATCCTGTTGCTCCTCGGCGGCGGCGCCATCGCCGCCCTCACCGTCGACGATGGCTCCGGGAACGACCGCGGTCCGGATCAGGCGTCGGGGACGTCGTCGACAACGTCCCCCACCGACGACTCGGCGAGCTCCACGACCACCGAGCCGACCGCCGTTACCACTGCTCCACTCACGCCGACCACCACAGCCACCGGGGCCACGGGCGGCACCAGCGAGACGGGAACCGACGGAAGCGGAGCAAATTCGGGTTCGAGCACCGGAAGTGGGCTCTCCGGGACAGGCACGGGCGCCGTCGCCAGCGGAACGAGCGCGGTACCGGAGACCGGCGGCGAGTCGTTGCTGATGCCAGGAATGGGCCTGCTCCTGGTCGGTACCCTCGCCCGGCGCCTGCGCCGGCGCTGACGAGTCGTTCAACTTCTCGGGTCAATGCGCCGAACAAAGGGTGTCGGCAAGACCGCTCCTGTCGGACGGAGCGGTGGCGGCGACAGGGAAGCGTTGATCCGAGCCGACCTCACCGCCGCAATCCAGCGGACGGAGAAAATCGGTCGCCTAGTTGGCTCGGGGAGTGAGTGGCGAGACCGACCCGGCCACAGCTGGGTGTCCCAACAGGGGCACTCTCCTCTCGGACGGGAGCACAAGTGATGTTGTTCCATCGCAGTATTCGTGGATCGCTAGCGCTGTTCGGAGTGGCCATTGGACTGATCGGTACCGCAGGAGCAGCAACGGCACAGGAGGCCGACTCGACCGTCGTGGAATCATCCGCGCAGGCCGAGGACGCCCAGATCGGCGACTCGCTCGTCATCGACCGGCCGACGCCACGGCGTAATCCCTCGAGTGAATTGGGGGCAGAGCCGCCGGCATCCGCTGCTCCCGCGGTTTCACCCGCGCCCGCTCCCGCCACCGTGGTGGTGCCGAGCGGTGGAGTCGCTGTCTCGCCGCCAGTTGTGGTGGCGTTGCCGGCGCCCTCAGCGAGGGTCGTTCCCGACCGCCCGACGGTCGTCCAGGGTGTCCAGATCCAGCGCTCGTCCAGCGGGACGTCGGAGACGGTTTCCCTGGCCCGCACGGGCGTCGACAACCACGTGCTCCTGCTCGTGGCCGGATCGCTTCTCGTGCTCGGTTGCGTGCTGATCCGCTTCGGGCGGCCCCGCCGGACAATCTGACGATCTTGGCGAAGGCTGCCCTTCGGGGCAGCCTTCGTCGCGTCAGCTCCTTCGGCGCCGATTTCGCCGGTCGCCCATGGCGATCGACCAGAGCAACGCCGCCCCGCCGAGGGAAGCCAAGACGAAGCAGACGATGGCGACCGCGGGGTAGCCGAGGATCGCTGCGTCCGTCTGCACCCGGGTGAGCATCGCCGCGCCGATGATCAACGCTGCCAGCACCAATCCCATGGTGATGCGGTTGGCCAGTTGCTGGAGCCCCGTCAGTAGTTCTTTCTCATCGAAGGCGTCCACCTTCAGCGTCAGCTCGCCGTTGGCGGCCGCATCCATCAGCTTGTTGACCCGGCCCGGAAGCTCTTCGATGAACTCGCGGGCTTCGAGGGCCGCAGTGAACAGCCGCTCGCGCGACGGCTTCATCCGGGTCTGCATGATCTCGGTGGCGTGGCGCTCGATGGCCTCGCTCGGGGAGAACTCGGGGTCGAGGCCCCGCGCCACTTGATCGAGGTTCAGCAGCGCTTTGCCGAGCATCGCCAATTCCGGCGGCAGCCGGAGACCGGTCTCTCCGGACAACCGTGAGAGTTGCATCACCAGGCCTCCGGCATCGAGTTCGCCGACTCCGAGGTCGTGGTTCCTCGTCACGAGGTCGGAGGCGCCCCGGATGAAGCGGGTCTCGTCGAAGTCCGACAACTTGGCGCCCATCTCGATGGTGATGAGCGCAGCCTCCTCGCCGCGCCCTCCGCTGACGGCGACCAACAGCTTCACCAACTGGTCCTGCAGCCGCTGCGGTACTCGCGCAACCATGCCGAGATCGAGCATGGCGACGCGGCCGTCGTCGGTCAGGGAGATGTTGCCGGGATGGGGGTCGGCGTGGAAGAAGCCCTCGACGAGTATCTGGTCGAGGTAGGCCTTGAACAGCTGATCGGCCATCGCGCAGCCGTCGAGTTCCATGCGGGCCAACGGCCCGAGGCTCGTGATCTTGCGACCAGCGATGTAGTCCATCGTGAGGACCTTGCCGCTCGTGAAGTCGTCGAGTGGGAGCGGCACGACCAGCAGTGGATATGGCTCGACGATCGTGGCGAGGCGCCGAAGGTTCGCCGCTTCCCGCTTGTAATCGAGCTCGTCTCGCAGCGTTCGGTCGAACTCGCCGAGCAGCTCGTTGAATCCGAACCGGCGGCCGGCATCGGTGTGCTCGTCGACCCAGGCCGCCAGCGCCCCCAACGCCTCCATGTCATCGCGGATCCGTGTGCGAATGCCCGGGCGCTGAATCTTGACGACGACCTCCCGGCCACTTCGGGTCAAAGCCCGGTGTACCTGGCCGAGGGACGCCGAGGCCAGTGGTTCACGATCGAAGGACGCGAACGCCGTCTTCGTGTCGGTCCCGATCTCCTCGGTGAAGACCTGCTCGATCTCCTCGTAGGTGATCGGTTCGACGGCGTCCTGTAGACGCGCCAGCGAAGCGGTGTACGCCGGGGGGATGAGGTCCACGCGCGTCGAGAGCAGTTGGCCGAGCTTGATGAACGTGGGGCCGAGGGCCTCGAGGTCGTCGGCCAGCTGGTCGGCCTCCGCCGGCGTCGACCCGTCTTCGGCCTCAGCGAGCTCGGCCACCCCGCCGTCGAGACCGGCCGCCCGCATGTCTCGGACGAGGTCAGAGCGCCCGTACTTGACGGCCAGGCGGCTCAGGTCTGCGTAGAGACGGACGTGACGGGTCTTGGCAGCCATGCTCACCCCGGTGTTGTGTCCACGATCGAACATCGTGAACCACCCCTTGCCAGCGGCTATCCCTCGATGTAGGGCGGGCGCCGGTCAGAGATGTTGTCGAGGGCGTCGATGACCTCGGCGGGGAGTCCCCTGGCCATGTCCTTCAGCACTTCCGACACGTAGTCGGTCTGCGACGATGCCATCCGCAACAGGTCGAGGCGTTGCTCGGGCGAGAGATCGTCGCCGAACGAGAGCAGGCTCCCGAGGGCGCCCGAGATCACGGCCACCGAAGAGAGCAGCGCATGGGCGAGCACGGCAGTCGTCGGATCGGGCGGACCGGTGTCCTCGACCAACGACATGGCCGCACGCTAGCGGTGGCCCTCGCCGCACTCCTGACCGGTCACGCTTCGGCCTCCTCGGCCAATTCGATCCACCGTTCTTCAGCCGCTGCCAGTTCTTGTTGCAACGCCGCCAGCGCGGTGCCGAGGCGCGTCATCTCGACGTGGTCGGATCCGGCGGCCACCAACTCGTCGGTCAACGCCTGACAACGCCGGTCGAGAGCCGCCACCTCGCGTTCGGCGGTGCGCAACAGCCGTTGCACCGTGCCCGACGAACGGCCCTTCAGCTCCACGCCCGCCTCCGGAGCGGCCGTGTTGGGCACCGTGCGGGGCTTCGCCGGTCTCGCGCCCGACGAACCTCCACCGGACTCGTGACGGAGCCGACGCGCCGCCTCCCATGCGGCGTATCCCCCGGGGGCCCTCGCGACCCCGCCTCCGCCGTCGAGGACGAGCGCGTCGACGACCGTTCGCTCGAGGAAGGCTCGGTCGTGGCTGATGGTGACGAGCGCTCCCGGCCACTCCTCGAGGAAATCCTCGAGCACCCGCAACGTGTCGAGGTCGAGGTCGTTGGTGGGTTCGTCGAGCAGCAGGACGTTGGGTTTCCTGGCCAACACGAGGAGCAGTTGGAGTCGACGACGCTCTCCTCCGGAGAGGGTCGCGATCGGGGCGAACTGGGCGTCAGGATCGAACCAGAAGCGCTCGAGCAGAACCGCATCCTCCGACGTCGGGGGATGGGGGTGGGAGACGGCTTCACGCACGCGCTGATTCGGATCGAGATCCGCACCTGTCTGGTCGTAGTAGCCGATCTGAACGGTGGTTCCGGGTTCGACGGAGCCCGTGGTCGGTACGAGCCGGCCGGCGATGATGTCGAGCAGGGTCGATTTGCCACTGCCGTTCGGTCCGACGATGCCGAGGCGTTCTCGCGGGTCGAGGGCGAGGTCGAGGTCGGCGAAGAGTTGGGGCCCGCCGGGCCATTGGTGGGCCACACCCTCGAGCTCGAGCACGTTGTCGCCGAGTCGCGGGGTTCCGAAGTGGAGGTCGAGCTCACCCGTCCTGGCTGCCGCTTGCGCCCGACCCTGCACGATGGCGGTGGCCGACTCGATACGCGCTTTGGGCTTGCGGGTGCGGGCCGGCGCACCTCGGCGCAGCCACGCCAGCTCACGGGTTGCGAGGTTGCGGCGCACCGATTCGCTCACCGCCGCCTGCTCTTCCCGAAGCGCTCTGGCTTCGAGGTACGACGCATAGCCCCCTTCGTGGACGTACCCCTTCCCGCGGTCGAGCTCGAGCACCCGCGTCGTGACGCGGTCGAGGACGTGTCGGTCGTGGGTGACGAGGACGAGGCCGCCGCGATGCCGGGCCAATCGGTCCTCCAGCCAGGCAATCGCTTCGATGTCGAGGTGGTTGGTCGGTTCGTCGAGGATCAGTAAGTCGGAGGGGTGCACCAACAAGCGGGCAAGGGCAACCCGCTTGGCTTGGCCCCCCGACAGCGTCGACACATCGGCATGGACGAGCTTGCCCATGCCGAGATGCTCGAGCACGGCCTCGGCCTCCCAGCCATCGCCGACGGCGTCGAGCACGGTGCCGGCGGGTAGCTCGGGACGCTGGTCGAGAAACCCGATGCGCACCTCGCGACCCTTCCGGACCGAGCCCGACTCCGGCTGGCCGAGGGTGGCCAGAACCCGCAGCAAGGTCGACTTCCCCGTGCCGTTCAGTCCGACTACACCAATCCGGTCACCCGTCGAAATGGTGATCGAGAGGTCGACGAAGAGGGGACGGCCAGGACGAGTCGCCGAAACGCGTTCGAGGTCGACGAGGATCACGGCGCCATTCTCGCCGCATCCAATCGACCACTCGATGCAGTCGGTTACTCGGTCTCGCCGTAGCGATCGAGCAGCAGCCCGACGCCGGCGATCGCACCGGAGACAAGTTCGGCTTCCACGGTCGCAAGGTCGGGGGCGTCGACGAAGACGCCCGAGATGGCGGCCTGCGAACCGGCGAGAACGGCGAGCCACCCCAGGTGGGCCTGCAGAACCAGCAGGATCACCTGCAACTCGATGTCTCCGTTGATCTCGTTCAGAACGCCGGACACCGAGACGTTCCAGACGTTGGGATCGCCGTCGGCCGTGCTCATCGCCATCAGGAGCTCGCGGGCCAGGTCGAAGGCCCGACGCGCTTTCGGGCCACTCCAGTCCACGTCGATCATTCGTTCCTCGCCATCCATGTTCCGGACGCTATTCGCCCGCCCCGGCGATGGGTCGGCCTGCCACCATGGATGGATGCTGGTGTCCGGTGACGCACGCTTCACCTCGGAGGATCTGGAGGAGCTGAGCGACCTCGTGGCGACGGCGCTACCCACCCAGCCGTCCGGGCCGTCATCTTTCGACGACCGGAGATTCTCGTCGCGCCGCCGCACGACTTCCTCCCTCGAGCCGCGATGGAACTGGTCCTCCACACCCACGACGTCTGCGTCGGTCTCGGGGTTCCGTTCGAACCACCTGCGGCCAAAGGACAAGACGTCAGGGGCGTCGACCGGTGAAGGCGATCAGCCTGGTCTGTTCGTCAGCGTCAACCGGAACGTCGACCTTGGGGCCGTAATGGCCGCTTCCTCGGAGCATCTCGTCGAGTGGCTCCATGCCGACGAGCATGTCGTGCACGACGTCGGCATCGAGGGTCTCATCGAGGCCGGTCGCTCTGGCGAGATCCCAGGTGTGCACCAGCACGTCGCCGAGGAAGAACGTGGCGATCGCTTCGTCGAGGCGGTGGGTGCCGGCTTGAGGGTGACTGATCTCCGACGCCGAAACCACGGGATCGTCGAGAAGGGCCTCGACCGCGCCGTTCAAGTGGCTCCATGCGCCTCCCGGGTCGTCGTCGACCGATGGTCCAGCAGCGAGAACCGGGCCGCCGGCGGCACCTCGTTCGCCCGGTCGCTGAAGCGACCGGCGACCCTGCGATAGCACTCGGCGATCTCACTCATCCGGCTGCGTCCGCGTCTGCAGTGAGCAGGTCATCGACGCGGTCGAGGGAGTGCTGCATCCCGCGCTCCATGCCCGAAGCGACGTGTCCATCGCGGTTCTCTCGGCTGCTATGCAGAACGGTGACGGTGAGCACAGTGGTGCCGTTCTGCTCGGTGAGCGTGAGGGTGTTCACCGCCTCGCCGTCGGGGTACCCCTCGAACACCTCCGTCGACACGAGTCGATGCGGGGATTCGATTTCCCGGTAGGTGCCGTGCCAACCGAGTTCTGTCCCCTCGTTGTCGCGCGTGACGTAGCGCCAATCGCCCCCAGGCCGGAGATCGATGTCACAGATCGCGAGGGGCGACGTTTCGAAGCCCCACCATCGACGCACGAGGGACGGGGTCGTCCACGCTTCGAACACGAGGTGCTTCGGTGCGTCGAAGACCCGGGTGATCAGGATCTCGAGGTCGGACGGGAGGGTCACGACCGCGCTTCCGTGACGATTGCGTGTGGTGGTCATGGAGTGTCTCCTTCGCAAGATTCGGACGGTTGAAGTTCGGTGAGCAGGTCATCAAGGCGATCGAGTCGGGCGTTCCAGTGCGCTTCGAAGGATTTCACCCAGTCGTGCACGGGTTTGAGGGCGGCGCCGTTGACCCGATACAAGCGGCGCCGGCCGACGGTGCGACACCGAACCAGGTCGACGCTCCGCAACACCCCGAGGTGTCGGGATACCTGGGGTTGCGGAAGCCGAAGCCGCTCGACTATCTCGCCGACGGCCGCTTCGCCACCGGCGAGTGCACTGAGGATGTCCCGGCGGTTCGCCTCAGCAACGGCGTTGAATGCATCCGACGTCGTCGCCGCTCTGGCCATGCCGAACATCATATGTCGATATAACCATATGTCAAGACTTATGAGTTCGACAACGATCAGCGCCGTGAGCCTGCTGGTCGAAACCTTCGAAGACATCGGCGTGACACGCATCTCGCGTTGGATCTTCAACTGCTACCTCGTCCACGACGGCGGTGGCGGCCGGCCGGTGGTGATCGATCCCGGACTTCCCGGGTTGGTCGACGACCTCGTCCCCGTTCTCTCGGACCTCGGTCTGGCGATCACCGATCTCGGGTCCATCTACGCGACCCACGCCCACAGCGATCACGTCGCCGGGATCCAGCCACTCGCCGCCAGATCGGGCGCCGATGTGCACCTCCCCGTCGGGAGCCGCCCGTACTTCGAGGGACAGATCCCGCGATCTCCATCGGTCGGAGCGGTCGCCAGCATCTGGCCTGCGCTCCTCGACCAGCCGTTCGACGGCGCTGGTGCCGTTGGCGCGGCACGCGGAGGCCCGACTCGCGGGCTATGGGAACTCGGGGCCGATGCGGTGGCCGACTGAGACCCGTCCGGGGTTTCTGATGGAGGGAAAACACTTGTCCGGTGCGCCCGCGTGGCAGGTGATCGCCACCCCCGGACACTCTGACGACAGCGTTGCCTTCTGGCATCGGCTCAAGCGATGCTTCGGGCGAATACCCTGAATCGAGTGTCCACCCTGTGCCGGGCATCGCTTTCCTACGCCAACCCCGCGGGGGCGCTGGCGGGCTGCGCACTGGACGTCGAAATTCTCGACGGTCGGAAGTCCGACCTTCCAGGGTGGGAAACGTGCGGATTCGAGCTCGTTCGGCACTCCTCGTCCGTTGCCGACTGGACAGACGACGAGGAGATCGCATTCTTGCATTACGGCGAGGCGGAAGACCTGGCCCGTCGACTCACGGGATGCCAAGCCGCGCTCGTCTCTGATCACGTCAAGCGTTCAGCGGAGCCGGTGCGGCGAAGCCGGGAACAGACCCCGGTTCGTCTCGTCCACTCGGACTTCGCCGCCAACTACGAAGACGTGGCCCGGCACGCATACGCCGAGGTGCATGGGCGGGGCGCAGCCACGCTCGACCGGACGGGCGTGTCGTCGCCGGACATTGAAGCGGCCGAGCGCATCGTGATGCTTCAGCTCTGGCGCAACCTGGGTGCCCCGAAGATGGATTTCCCAATGGCCTTCTGTGATGCCCGCACGGTAACCCCGGCCGAGACCCGCCCATTTCCCTACACGGGGTATGTCGCCGGCGGCCGGTCGTTCGACGCATTGGCGGTGATCGCGCCGCCCGATCCTGAAGACCACGCCTGGTACTCCTTCCCCTCGATGGCAACGGATGAGGTGGTTGCCTTTCGGACCTACGACACCGATCTCGTGCGGGCAGGTCAGACCTGGTTCACGCCCCACTCGGCCTTCCGTGACCCCGACGTCGAGATCGGTGCCCCGGCTCGCTTCAGCATCGAAATGCGAGTCCTCTGTCTGTTCACGTAGCGCGATCCACGGTGGTCCTCCGGCCGCGTCCTCCGAGGGCCGACCACAGTCCCAGGCCGCAAGCTGCGACCCCGAGCAACAGCCACAGCGTGGCCCAGAACCACGGGGGAAGGAACGCGGCCTCCGACACGATCGTGGCGTCCGAGTGGCCGCCCGTCCTGCTCAACGACAAGACAAGGCGGAGGTCTTCAACGGCACCGAGGCAGAGAGCCGTGGCGATGGCCACGAGCACGATGCGCCGAACCCGGACGTGTGGCTGAACGGCTACGGCGAGAAGCACGAGGATCACCGCGACGCAGAAGAAAATGGTGAAGCGTCCGTCGCCGCTCGACGATCCCGTTGCCGATGCGGCGACGCCCGACGGCCCCGTGGATAAGGGGACCCAGGCCAAGCCGATGGCCGCGACCACCGACAGTACGGGCCAACCGCCGATCGGACACTCCCAGCGCCTCCGGCAGGACTCGAACCTGCGACCTATTGCTTAGAAGGCAACCGCTCTATCCAGCTGAGCTACGGAGGCAATACCGCGTCGAAGCCGGAGCGACGAGTAACCGGTAGACAGAGGATAACTGGACCCGACGATCTGGCCCTGACCCTGTGACGACGGGCGGTCGTGCCGGCCGTACCGGGGCGCCGAGCCGCGAGAAGTGGAGGCTAGGAGCTCTGCGCTTGGGGGAGGCAGAACGAGGCTCCCGGCCCCACGGCGGCGCCATGGTGGGCCGGCTTGCCGCCGGCCGCGCCGCTGCCGTCGACAGCGTTCACGTAGGTCAGGACGTGCGTGCCGTGGTTCTTCAAGCCGAGCGTGTCCCCGCAGGTCGGGCTACCGGCCGACGCCCCGGATGCTGAGGCCACGAGCACGACGCCTGCGATGGACAATGTTGCGATGAACCTCTTCATGGGGATTCCTTTGGTCGTTGGTTCTGGACTGCAACGCAGCTGACCATGGGGCGGTCCAGGCGTGGTCCAGCGCCGACGCTGGCCGGTAATTCCGTTGCCCGAGCGAGTCAGCCGGGCAGGCGATTGATGAACCCGGCGATGTGCTGGGCCATCTCTTCGATCACGTCGGACACGCAGATGAGATCTACGTCGGAGTCCAGGCCGACGAACTCAGCATGCGGGATGCCGTCGGCCATGAACCGGCCCCACTCGACGGGAGCCACGATGTCCCGCTCTGGATGCAGGATCAGCGCAGGCACGCTGATAGTGGCGAGCAGGTCGGTGACGTCCGTGTTGACCGCCGCCCAGAACGAGCGCATGGCTGCAGCGGGTGACGCGGACAATTGCTGGTACCGAGCCCAGTAGTCGCGGACGTGTGGCTCTGTGGAGCGGCTCGGGGCGAACGTGCTGATGGCCACTCCTGACCCCCATCCCCGCTCGAGGTTGGCGGCGAAGCTCTCCAACGTGCCTCGTTCGTGCCCGATCTCATAGCCAGGACCGGCGACTGTTCGAGCGCCTCCACCGAAGACGATCAACGCGCGCACGCGATCCGGATGCAGTGATGCGAGCCGGATCGCCGTAGGCGTCCCTGCGGATACGCCGAGCACGACCACCTTCGTGGCGCCGACTGCGTCCAATACCGAGAGGGCATCGTCCACCCATTTCATGGCGTCGAGTGGATCGGGCCGGTCCGACAACCCCATCCCCCGCTTGTCGAAGGAGATGAGACGGCCGATCGACGTGAGTTGTCGCACGAGACCATCGGTAGGAGCGTTCCACCAGATGTCGAGATGAGTGACGAAGCCGGGGATGGCGAGGATGTCGATCGGACCGTCGCCGGCAACTTGGTACGCCACGCTCACGCCGTCACCCGATCTGGCGTAGCGGACCGGCGATCTGAGCACCGTCCCGGGCGTTCCGGCCCACGGTGACGTCGGGACGTCGAGCCGTTCAGGCGCGGCGATCGACTCGTGGTGTCGGAGGACTGCCTCTTCGATCCGCCGCAGTTCACCACCGGGTTCGAGTCCGAGTTCCTCGACGAGCAGTTCGCGCGCACGCTGGTAGGTCCGCAGCGCATCTGCTTGCCGGCCGCAGCGGTACAACGCCACCATCAAGTAGCCCCACAGGCGCTCGCGGAAGGGATGGAGGCCGACGAGCGCCTCGAGCTCGCCGACCACCTCCGCGTGCCGGCCGGCTGCGAGGTTTGCACTGAGGCGGGTCTCGAGCGCCGAGAGGTACTCCTCCGTCAGACGGACCTTCTCGCCCGCGAGACCGCTGTGCGCCGCCACGCCGCCGAACGGCTCACCACGCCACAGCGCGAGCGCCTCGCCCAGCACCGCGCTCGCCCGCGCCGGGTCACCAGCGACCATCGCAGCCTGACCATCCCGGACGAGCGAACGGAACCGATTGACGTCGACGTCGTCGGGCGCAATGCGCAGCACGTAGCCGGGAGCCTCGGTCGCGATCACGTCGGCTCCGAACACCTGTCGAAGGTTCCAGATATAGGTCTGCAGGGTCTTGCGCGCCGCGGACGGCGGGTCTTCACCCCAGAGCGCGGAGATCAGCGCCTCAACGGGCACGACGGCGTTGGGGCTCAGGGCCAGAGCGGCCAACAACGAGCGTTCCTTGGCGGCACCGACGACGACACCAGCGGGAAGGTCGTCGACACGGAATGGCCCCAGCAGGCTCACCCGCACGGTCGCCAAGCTACTCGCATACGTGCGGCTTGAGCGGGGCTGGACCAGCGTGTGGTGCCATCGAAAAGAGAGCACACGCACTGCGCGAGTGCAGAACACAAGGAGAAGCACCCCATGCCGCGATACATCGTCGAACGGACCTTCGCCGACGGGTTGGAGATCCCGACGAATGACGACGGGGCCGCCACTTGCCTCCAGGTCGTGCAGAACAATGCCGAGGAGCAGGTCACCTGGGTGACCTCGTACGTGACGACCGACAAGGCCAAGACCTTTTGCGTCTACGACGGACCGAGCCACGGGGCAATCGAGCGGGCGGCCCTCGCCAACGGGCTGCCCATCGACGCCATCTCCGAAGTGCGGATCCTCGACCCCTACTTCTACACGGGCCATCCTTCATGACGCCGGCCTCGTCGGCCGTGTGCCTTCTCGGTCGACGAGTCCGAGGATCCGCCCCTCCGAGCCCCGGAGGATGCCCGTTCCCGCATCCGCATGCTCACCTCGCGATGCAACTGGAGGTTGGGGTTCGGGAGGCGCGATCGTTGCGAAGGCTGGAAGAATGCGGACATCGTGCGACCGACAACTGCTGCGGGGTGACCACGAGATGCGTTGAGCGCACGGCTGCGCTCCCAGGACCACCCCAGGCCGCGTGGGAAGCCGTGATGTCTCCAGAGATCGCCCCGATCATCGATCCAGCAGTACGCGAGTGGCGCCCCGATCGCGACCCGGTCGATATCGGCACGCGCTTCACGATCCGGGGGAGGCTCGGCATATTGCCGATCCGCGGCGTGAGCGAGGTAACCCACTGGGAGCCGATGCGCACGGCGACCTTCGTCAGCGTGAAGGGCTCGGGGCCCATGAAGATGATCGCCACGCACTCCTTCGAGCCTGACGGCAACGGCACCCGCTACACCTGGCGAATCGAATTCTCTGGACCGTGGCCCGCCGTCGCTCTCGGCGCCAAACTCTTCGGGCGGGCGGTCGCCGCGCAGCAGCGAACGCTGGCTTCGTACCTCACGAGTACGGCCTGATCGACCACACCCGCAGCCCATCGCGATCGAGCGTCGTGTCGATGGCGACGAACCGGGGATCGACGTCCTGCAGAGCCGCCACCACCCGCATCCGGGCGTCCGGCTCCGGCCCGCACAGCAGCGTCACAGAACCGCCCTGGCCCCCGGCGCCGTTGACCTTCCAGCCGGCGCATCCCAGCGAGTGGGCGGCATCGAAGAGACGCCACGCGTCGTCGCTCACGAGCCCGGCGTGCAGAGCGGACTGCGCAGCGGTGTTGGCAACGAGGACCTTCCCGTACTCCTCGAGGTCACCGGCGACCAACGTCGCCGCCCCGCGGCGAGCGGCCTGACGAAGCGGTTCGAGCCGCCGGTCGACCTCCTGGGCCGATGCGCCCTCCAGCGATGCAATCACGTCTGCGTGCACCGCCGATGACACGTGCGTTCGACCGAGGAACACCAGCAGCAACCTCTGCTGCAGCTCGTCTGATATCGCCGGCGAGAGCGTCAACGGCGTCACCGTCGCCGATGGATACGACGACATGTCTATGCGGTTGACCCCGCCGTACACCGCCGACAGCTGGTCCTGGATTCCGGTCTGCTGCCCGAGCCGCACCGCCTCGACGCGATGCGCCGCCGCCCCCACTTCCGCCCGGTCGACGGCCCCGTCCCGCAGGAACACCAACGCACCAACGACGGCGACGGTGACCGCCGCCGACGTCCCCGTCGACGCGCCCGGTGGGATCGGCGAACTGACCTTCACCACAAGATCAACGTCGCCTGCGACGCCGACCTCCTCGACGGCCGCCTCGAGCAGTGGATGCCGGCCTCGGCCCTCCGCCAGCGAATACCGATCGCCAAAGTCCACCGCGTCGATCACCACGTTGCCGCCGCCCGACACGGCGGAGATCGACGCCGAGGCGCCGGGTTGCACGGCGAGGCTGCAGACCACGCCCGACCCCGCGAACCACGTATCCGTCCATCCGCCGAGGTCGGCGATGCGAACCGGCGCCGACGAATGCACGACACGTACAGGCAAGGGCCACATCCTCGTCCGGGACGGGTTGAGTCGTTAGGTCAGACCGGATGCCGTGGTGCTGAAACCTGCCTCGAGGTGCGACGTGTCATTGAACCGGCGGACCGTCCACCGGTCGCCGGCGACGACGACATGGGAGATCGAGCCGTTGTCGGCGTTGTTGAAAGCGAAGCGACGCGACCCACAGGCCTCGGCGAGGATGCAGCCGATCACCCCGCCGTGGGTGAAGACCGCGACTCGCTGATCAGGATGAGCGGCGGCGATGCGCTCAATACCGGCGCGTACCCGGCCCGAGAACGCATCGGTCGTCTCCGCCCCGGGGATCACATCCCAGCGCTCTTCCTCGATCATCTGCACGGCCACCGGATCGGCCTCGATGACCTTGCTGCGGAAGACGCCACCCTCCCACTCCCCCAAGTGGACCTCACGGAGATCGGGTTCGACCACAACGGGGATCGAGCCGTTGCACATCCTCAGGAACGGCTCCGCGGTCTCGGTCGTCCGCCGGAGCGTCGTTACATAGACGGCGTCGATTCCACCCTCGGTGAACAGCCGAACTCCCACCTGTTCTGCGTGGACCTGTCCCTCCTCGCCCAGGGGCGGGTCGCCCTGCCCGTCGACGAGATCGAACGGGATGCCAGGCACGGCCGCGGCCGATTCGCCGTGGCGCACGAGCACGAACTCCGTCGCCCCCGGGGGTCGCCGATAGCGGATCTGGCGGACGGGGGCTGCACCCTGCTGGTCGCTCACGACGGCCAGCCTTCCATCGCCCCGATCCGACCGACGACGGAGCCGAGCTCGAGGCGCGCAGGGCCGCCCGTCGGATCCCCGCACCACCCCCGCATGATCACCTCGTCGCCGTCCTCGAGGAACGAGCGCACCTCTCCGTTCGGAAGGGTCAACGGCTGCGTTCCGCGCCAGGTCAACTCCATCAGGCTCCCCTCACTCCCTGGCGTAGGCCCGGAGACGGTTCCAGACGCGCACAGGTCGCCCGCCCGTACGGAGGCGCCGTTCACCGTGAGGTGTGCCAGTTGTTGCGCCATCGACCAATACATGCCGCCGAAGGAGTTCGAGGAGATCACGACGGCCTCGTCGCCTTGGGCCAGCATCCTCTCGGTCCGAAGCGCGACCTCGAGTGACACGTCCACGCCGCGTGGTTCGGTGGCCCGCAGATAAGGCAGTGGAGCCGGCACCTGCTCGGGGCCGACGACGCGATGACCAGCCAGCGATTCGAACGGAAGCACCCAGGGCGAGATCGAGGTGGCGAAGGATTTCGACAGGAAGGGACCGAGGGGCTGGTACTCCCACGACTGAATGTCGCGTGCGCTCCAGTCATTGACCAACACGATGCCGAAGATGTGCTTCTCCGCCTCCCCGAGGGGGATGGGCCTCCCTCCGACGGGACCGGATCCGGTGATGAAGCCGACCTCGAGTTCGAAGTCGAGCATGCGCGAAGGACCGAAGATCGGCAGCGTGTCTGGGCTCGGCCTCATCTGTCCTCGAGGCCGCCGAACGGGGGAACCACTCACGACGACCGTCGACGATCGCCCGTGGTATCCGACCGGAAGGTGCCGCCAATTCGGTAACAACGGCTCGCCGTCAGGACGGAGTATGCGACCGAGGTTCGTCGCGTGCTCGATCGATGAGTAGAAGTCGACGTAGTCGCCGGGAACGAAAGGCAGGTGCAACGTCGACTCCGACGCCTCGACGAGATGCGGCTCGTGGCGTCCATCTGCGATCGCGCGCTGGAGGCTCGACCGAACTTCGGACCACGCGTCGCCTCCGGCCTCGAGGAGCGGATGGAGGTCGGGACCTTCTACCAGCGAACTCGCGCGGCCGAACGCCCCATCGACAGCCAAGGCGCGGAGATCGATGATCGAACGCCCGAAGGCGGCGCCGAGGCGGCGGTCGGACGAGGTCGACGTGGAGAACGAGCCGTAGGGCAGTCCCGTCGTTCCCATGTCGAGAGGCAGACTCATCGCCCCCGGGCAGCGTCCAGCGACCGACCGACGTCGCGTAGGTGGTGCGAGCCCTCGTGCACGGCGTTGCGCACCATCCTCAACAGGTCGCGCTCGCCGAAGGGGAACGTCGCCGTGCGCCGCCAACTGTCGGCATCGACCCGGTCGACCGCAGCCGCCAATGTCGCCGTTGCTGCGTCCAGTTGGTCGAGCACGGCGACGGGGTCGGCCCCGTTGTAGTTCTGTTCTGCTGCGCGAGCGTCCGGATCCCAGAACGCAATCGTCGGCGTGTCCTCGTCGAACATCCGGCGAACGATCGTCGTGAAGAGCTGATAGAGGTCGGCGACGTGGGCCGTGTACTCGAGGGCCGACCACGTCGACTCATCCGGTCGGCGACGGATCAGCCCTTCGTCGGCGTCGTCCTCGAGGGCGGCGGCGACGGCCGAGCGGTAGCGCCGGGGCATCGTCCGGATGGCGACGGCGGCGTCGGGAGGGGAGATCGTGTCGTAGTCGAGACCACATTCGGGACAGACGTATCCGGGCACGATTCCAGTGTGGTCGAGTCGACTCGATGGCTGCGGCGTACACTGGCGAACGTATGTTCCCCTGGCTCGACGACCTCAACCCCGAGCAACGCCAAGCCGTCGAGCACCGGGAGGGGCCACTCCTCATCGTGGCTGGCGCCGGCAGCGGCAAGACACGCACGCTCGCGTCCCGGGTGGCGCGACTCGTGGGCGAAGGTGCTACCCCCGAGCGCATCCTGTTGCTGACCTTCTCGCGTCGTGCCGCCCGAGAGATGTTGCAGCGGGCGACGCGGCTCACCGGCGATCCCCGCACGTCGAGGGTCGCCGGGGGCACCTTCCACGCGGTGGCCAATCGCGTCCTTCGGCAGCACGGCACGGCCGTGGGCCTCGACCCGGCGTTCACGATTCTCGACACCACCGACACCTCGGAACTCCTCGGCGTCATCCGCCACGACCTCGGCCTCGGCGAACGGGGACGTCGCTTTCCACGGAAGGACACGGTGGCCTCCATCTACAGCCGGATGGTCAATTCCCAGGTGCCCCTGATCCCGGTTCTCGACCGCTGGTTCCCGTGGTGTCGTCACGAAGCCGACGACCTCCGCAGGATGTTCGCCGCCTACACCGACCGGAAGCGCCAATACGGAGTGCTCGACTACGACGACCTCCTCCTGTACTGGCGGGCCCTCGCCCAATCGGTGGAGGTCGGGCCTCTGCTGGCCGAGCAGTTCGAGCACGTGCTCGTCGACGAGTACCAGGACACGAACGCGGTGCAGGCCGACATCCTCGTCAGCCTGTGTGCGACGGCCGGCAACATCTGCGCGGTCGGCGACGACGCCCAGGCGATCTACGGATTCCGGGCGGCTTCTCCCGAGCACATGCTCGCCTTTCCTGAGCACTTTCCCGGCACCACGATCGTCACCCTCGCTCGCAACTATCGATCGACCACACCCATCCTCGTTGCTGCCAATGCCATCATTGCCGCAGCCGAGAAGGGGTTCTCGAAGCAACTGTGGTCGGATCGGCCGGGGTTACAGCGTCCCGAGTTGACGGCCTGCCACGACGAGACCGCCCAGGCCGACCTGGTCTGCGACCGGGTTCTCGAGCATCGTGAGCGCGGCGTTGCACTGCGGGACATGGCCGTCTTGTTCCGAACGGGCCACCACGCCGCCGCCGTCGAACTCGAACTGGCCCGGCGCAACATCCCGTTCGTCAAATATGGCGGACTGAAGTTCCTCGAAGCGTCGCACGTGAAAGACGTGCTGGCGCTGCTCCGCATTCTCGACAACCCGTCCGACGAACTCGCCTGGCACCGGGTGCTCGGACTGCTCGAAGGCGTCGGCCCGGCCACGATCCGAAAGCTGCTGGCCCACTTCGGAGACGATCCGCTCGGACGATTCCTCGACCCTGCGGCCCTCCCCCTCCCCGAAGCGTCGGCGGACGACGCAGCTGCGCTGCGCGCCGCGCTCACCGACTGTCGCGATGTGCCCGACGACCCTCCACCGGCCGTGCAGGTCGAACGACTGGCCATCTTTCTCGGCCCCATCATCGACCGTCGTTACGACGCGGCAGCAGCCCGACGCACCGACCTCGACGAATTGATCTCGCTGGCCGCCGCCTTCCCGAGCCGAAGCCGCCTCCTGTCCGACCTCACCCTTGATCCACCCTCCTCAACCAGCGATCTCGCCGGGTCGCCGCATCTCGACGACGATTACCTCACGCTGTCGACCATCCACTCGGCCAAGGGTGGCGAATGGAAGGTCGTCCACCTCATCCATGCCTCGGACGGCAACATCCCTTCCGACATGGCACTTTCCGAACCAGCAGGTCTCGAAGAGGAACGCCGACTGTTGTACGTCGCCCTGACTCGAGCTCGCGACACGCTGTACGTCACGTATCCCCAGCGCTACTTCCACCGCCGTCACGGCCTTGACGACGCCCACACCTATGGCCAGCCCAGCCGATTCCTGACCGGAGCCCTTGGCTGTTTCGAGCGCTCGGTGCCGAGCCCAGAGTCGGGGTTCGGCGGCTCGGCGCATTCGTCATCCGCCGTCATGGCCGACCCCGTCGGCGCGTTCCTCGGCGATCTCCTCTCGGGCTGAGGTCGCCGTAGTCTTTCCCGTCGTGGAAGAGCAGGACTACCGGACGACCTACGAACTCGAAGGCCACAACTGGTGGTTCGTGGGCATGCGCCGTATCTCGCTCGCCCTCCTCGGCCATCGCCCGAACGACCGACCCGAAGACCGCGGTCCGATCCTCGATGTCGGGTGCGGCACGGGCATCATGCTCGAGCATCTCGAGTCGATGGGGAGCCCCACCGGCCTCGACTTCTCGGCCACCGCCCTCGACTTCTGCCGTCAGCGGGGGGCCGATCGAC
>JBKJLU010000346.1:0-2525 GCA_046596815.1 Acidimicrobiales bacterium
GAACCGTCCTCAGAAAGTCCTCAGGACGGTTCGCTGCCACGTCAGCACGGAAGCAATCAGGTGCTCTTCGAGGGCATCAGCCCACTCCCGTTGCGGGCACTCCCTCAGTTCTGCGGAGTGGATCACGGCGCGCCGATGACGTCGAAGGCGGCAACGTGACCGAAGCTGGCGCTTACATCATCACCAAGTCATGCCGCCAAACCAGGTCGGCGTTCCGGCGGGCAGGAACTTCGGAGTCGGACGCCGAACACCTGACGGAGCAGCGCGTTGACGAGCGGGGGTCGAAGGTGGGGACGCACGGATCGGCAGCACCTGGATCGCGAGGGCGGGCGCTCAGCCGGCGCGCCTTCCTGGCAGGAGCGGCCAGCGCCGGGGCAGGCTTGGCCTGGCGTCCGCTGTTCCGCATTCCGGCATCGGCGGCCGACGACGGCTTCCCGCCGGCGATCGAGCGCTACCAGCAGGCGTACGAGAACTGGGCGGGGGCCATCAGGGTCGACGACGCCTGGACGTGCGCGCCGGCATCGGCCGACGACGTCGTCGCGCTCGCCGACTGGGCGGCCGACCACGGCTGGCGCCTCCGGGCCCGCGGGGCGATGCACAACTGGTCTCCGCTCGTCATCAGCGAAGGGGAGACTGTCCCCGTCCTGCTGGTCGATACGACCCAGCACCTGACGACCATGGCGTTGGAGGCGGGAGGGACCCGCGTCCGAGCCCAGACGGGCGTCCTCGTGGAGGACCTACTCGCCTTCCTCGAGGCCAACGGTGCCGGGGTGACGGCGACGCCGGCGCCGGGCGACATCACCGTCGGGGGCGTGCTGGCTATCGACGGCCACGGCGCCGCCATCCCTGCACGAGGTGAATCCCGCGGTCCGGGCGGCACCTTCGGGTCGTTGTCCAACCTGGTCCTCGAGCTGACGGCCGTCGTGTACGACTCGACCTCCGGGCGCTACACCTTACGGACGTTCAACCGGCGCGACCCCGCCATCGCTCCGCTGCTCGTACACCTCGGGCGCGCCTTCGTCACCGAGGTTGTCCTGCAGGTGGGGCCGAACACGAACCTCCGGTGCGTGAGCTCGGTCCATCTCTCCGCCGCCGAGCTGTTCGCCGCACCCGGGACGGCCGGCCGCACCTTCGCCTCGTACCTCGACGCAGCTGGCCGGGTGGAGGCGATCTGGTACCCGCACACCGAGAAGCCGTGGTTGAAGGTTTGGTCGGTGGCGCCCACGCAGCCGGTCACGTCGCGGGCCGTCTCGGGGCCGTACAACTACCCGTTCTCCGACAACATCCCGCGTGAGATCGCCGCCCTCGCCGACGAGATCGTGAGCGGCCACCCTGAAGTGACGCCGCAGTTCGGGCAGATGATGTACGACTTCACGCTGGCCGGCCTCACAGCCACGCAGAGCTTCGACCTCTGGGGACCGTCCAAGAACCTCCTGCTGTACATCAAGCCGTCGACCTTGCGCGTGACGGCCAACGGCTACGCCGTCCTGACGCGGCGGAACCTTGTGCAGCAGGCGGTCAGCGACTTCGTGGCCAAGTACACCGATCTCGTCGCGGCATACGCCGCGCAGGGCCGGTATCCGATGTCGATGCCGGTAGAGATCCGGTGCACCGGGCTCGACCGCCCTTCCGAGGTGGACCTCAAGGGAGCCGTGGCCCCCGCCCTCTCCGCCCTGACCCCGAGGCAGGACCATCCGGAGTGGGACGTCGCCGTCTGGTTCGACACACTGACGTTCCCCGACACGCCGCATGCCAGCGAGTTCTACGCCGAGCTGGAGTCGTGGATGTTCTCCCACTTCAGGGGGAGCTCGTGGTGCGTGCGGCCTGAGTGGTCGAAAGGGTGGGGCTACACGGCCGCAAGGGGTCCGTGGAGCAGCGCCGATGTCCTCGCCAGGATTCCGCGGATGTACCGCGACAGCTGGTACTCGGCGCGCGACCGGCTGGCGGCGCTCGACCCGCACCGCGTCTTCACGAATGACTTCCTCGATCGCCTCTTCGGCTGACCGCGCGAAGTCTGTGTCGTTCTGCAGAGGGGTTGTGGCGAGAGGTCGCGGGCTCGAGCACCCGACCTCCGCCGCTGCGTCACGAACCTTGACTTCACCCGCCGCGTTGGCGGCTGTCGCCGGCCGCCTGGGGGACACGGTGGAGACAGTGAGCCGGACTTACGTCCACTGCCTGCGAGACGACCGCGAAGTGCCGGCGGCAGTCCTCGACCGGGTGCTTGCGCCGGTCCTGGCCGCCGCGACCGACGCGGGATGAACGCGGGACGGACCCGCTAATCGGGGATAAACCCCCAGGTCAGAGGGGATAAGTGCAGTGAGCCGGCCTGTAAGCGGGGTTCTGTCCTCCGGGTCCTTGCGGATGACCGGATGGGTGACCATCCATCTGTGCGGCCTACCTGGGGAATCGGACGGGCCGCCCTACCCCTGCTTGGCCTTGCTCCGAGTGGGGTTTGCCGAGCCACCCGGGTCGCCCCGGGTGCTGGTGCGCTCTTACCGCACCGTTTCACCCTCACCTGTGCGACC
>JBKJLU010000013.1:0-3643 GCA_046596815.1 Acidimicrobiales bacterium
CTTCCTGGCGTCGACGAGCGAGGTCTACGGCGACCCGCTGGTGCATCCCCAACCCGAGACCTACTGGGGCAACGTGAACCCGATCGGTCCGCGCGGCGTCTACGACGAGGCCAAGCGTTTCGCCGAGGCCATGACCATGGCGTACCACCGCTATCACGGCGTCGACGTGCGGATCGTGCGCATCTTCAACACCTACGGACCGGGGATGCGCCCCGACGATGGGCGGGCGGTGTCGAACTTCCTGGTGCAGGCCATGCACGGGAAACCGATCACGGTCTACGGCGACGGAAGCCAGAGCCGCAGCTTCACCTACGTCGACGACGAGATCCGTGGATTTCTGGCTCTGCTCGACGGCAATGAGACGGGCCCCATCAACATCGGCAACGACGTCGAGTACACCATCCTCGAATTGGCGCAACTGGCCATCGAGGTCACCGGCTCGACGTCGGAGATCGTCCATGAGCCGCGGCCAGTCGACGATCCGACGCAGCGCAAGCCCGACCTGACGCTGGCCCGCTCGCTGCTCGGCTGGGAACCCGTCACGCAACTCCGTGAAGGCCTCGAACGGACTGCGGCGTACTTCAAGACCGTCCTTTGACCGGTGCCGACGGCGTGAGCGCCGCCGTCGTCAACTACAACGCCAAGCGATACCTGCTCGATTGCCTCCGCTCACTGCGAGCCGAGGGAATTACCGACATCGTCGTTGCCGACAACGCATCGGTCGACGGATCGGAGGCCGCGGTCCGAGCCGCCGACCCCGACGTGACCTACGTCCAGACCGGCGCCAACCTCGGGATGGGGACCGGGACGAACCGGGCCGTCGCCCACACCGACGCCTCCACCCCGTTCCTGCTCTGCCTCAACCCGGATGCCCGCCTCGAGCGGGGTGCGCTCGAGGCGATGCTGGCGGCGTTCGACGATCGGCCCGAGCTCGGCATCGTCGGGCCCCGCATCGAAGACCCGGACGGCACGCTCTACCCGTCGGTCCGTACCTTCCCGAAGCTCGTCGACGCCGTCGGCCACGCCTACCTCGGGATGGTGTGGGGCGCCAACCCCTTCACGCGCCGCTATCGCATGCTCGACTGGAACCACGACACGGCTGGCGATGTCGACTGGGTCTCGGGCAGCTGCTTCGTCATCCGCCGGGCGTGCTGGGACGCGATCAGCGGATTCGACGAGGGCTACTTCATGTACGCCGAGGATGTCGATCTGTGCTGGCGCGCCCGTCAGGCCGGATGGGACGTGGCCTACGAACCTTCCGCCGTCGGTGTCCACGTCCAGGGAGTCTCGACCGATCGACATCCCTATCGGATGATCGCCGAGCACCACCGTGCGCTCCTTCGATTCGCCGCTCGCAGCAGCCGTGGCCCCGAACGTCTGCTCCTGCCCCTGATGGCCGTCGGCCTGCTGGTGAGGACGCCGCTGGCCTGGCTGCACCGCCTCTTGGCGGGCCGCCGTCGCGTCGATCCGGAGTCGGTCGTCCACTAGGGTCGCCCCCGCATGGGACGAGCATCTTCGAGCAAAAAAGTCGCCAGGGCGGCCAGTACCGGCGGAGGTCGAACCACTCGTGGCGCTCGCCCGCTTGGTTGGTATGCAGCCATCTTCGTGGTGGTCGTGCTGGGCGTTTCCGGCATCGTGTTCAGCCGAGCTGAGCGACGGACGGAGCTGGCCGCGGGGGACATCTCGGCGCCGGTCGCCAACGCCGACCACTGGCACGCCGCGTACGGCGTGTACCTCTGCGACAAGTTCGAGCCGCCCATCACCGACGAGGCCGACCCCAAGGGCATCCACACCCATGGCGACGGGATCATTCACGTCCATCCGTTCGTACGCTCCGCCTCTGGGAAGAAGGCGACGCTCGAGGTGTTCGTCGCCGCCACGAAGGTGACCCTGAGCGACACCGAAATCCAACTCCCCGGAGGGAAGTCGTTCAAGGAGGGGGAGACGAAGTGCGGCGGGAAGGACGCCATCGTGCAGGTCAAGGTCGGTGAGCGTGTCGTCACGGAGAACGTGAACGACATCAAGTTCACCGATCGCCAGCTCCTCACCATCGCGTTCGCGCCCAAGGGCGCCGAGTTGCCCGAGCCGCCGAGCCGCCCGGGCCTCGACAACCTCACCGACGTGGCGCCCGAAGGCCAGCAGTCGCCGCCGGTGCAGCTGCCCGTCGATCCGAACGCGGCCACCGATCCGAACGCACCGCCGGCCGAGGGCGCTCCGGCCGCTGAGACATCGCCGGCCGACGGTGGAGCGACGCCGACCTCGGCTCCGTGAAAGCCGTCGTCCTCGTCGGCGGCGAGGGCACCCGTCTTCGCCCCCTGACGTTCTCGACACCCAAGCCGATGTTGCCCGTCGCCGAAGTCGTCATGATCGAGCGGGTCATCACCCATCTCGCCGGCCACGGGATCGACGAAGTCGTGCTTTCGATGGGGTACAAGCCCGACGCCTTCCTCGCCGCCTTCCCGGAGGGCACGTGCGCTGGCGTGAAGCTCACCTACGCCGTGGAACCACAACGCCTCGACACCGCGGGCGGCATCGCTTTCGCGGCCCGGCTGGCCGGTCTCGACGAAACCTTCGTGGTGATGAACGGCGACGTGCTCAGCGACCTCGACCTGAGCGAACTCATCTCGTTCCACGCCTCGAAGGGTGGACAAGCAACGATCGCGCTCACGCCCGTCGACGATCCATCCGCCTTCGGCGTCGTTCCGACGGACGGCGAGGGACGGGTCACCGCCTTCATCGAGAAGCCGTCGCGTGAAGATGCTCCGACCAACTTCATCAACGCCGGGTTCTACGTGTTCGAGCCTTCGGTGATCGATCGGGTTCCGGTCGACGGAGTGATGCACCTCGAGAGTGAGGTCTTCCCGGCGATGGTCGAGGAAGGCACGTTGTTCGCCCTCGGATCGGATCGGTACTGGACCGACACCGGAACACCTGCGCTCTATCTCCAAGCCAACCTCGATTACGCGAGCGGCCTCCGGGGACCGAGTCCGTCGCCCGGCGCCAAGGAACGGTCGCCCGGCGTGTGGACCCTGGGTGCGGGCGTCCTCGACGGCGACATCACAGGCCCGAGTCTCATCGGCGATGCCGTCTACGTCGCCGGGGGTGCCACCATCCACGAGTCGGTCATCGGTGCGGGCGCCCGCATCGAGCAGGGCGCCACGGTGCGCGGATCGGTTTTGCTCCCCGGCGCCCTGGTGCGAGCCGGCGCCGTGGTCGAGCGCTCGATCATCGGCGAGGGAGCCGTCGTCGGCGACCGAGCGAACGTGCGTGGCCTGACCGTGGTCGAAGGCCGAGCGACCGTGCCGGACGGGGCATCGATCGACGGCGGACGAGTCGCGGTGGCGGGATGAAGATGCTCGTGACCGGCGGGGCCGGGTTCATCGGTTCGACCCTCGTCGACCGGCTGCTGGCCGAGGGCCACTCCGTCGATGTCGTCGATGATCTGTCGACCGGCACCCTCACCAATCTCGCCGAGGCGCGATCGGCCAAGGACGTCGAGTTCACCTTCCACCGCATCGACATCCGCACGCCCGAGGTCACCGAACTCATCGCCCGCCGCCAGCCCGACGTCGTCTTCCACCTGGCGGCGCAGATGGACGTGCGGGTCTCGGTGGCCCGCCCGCTCTTCGACGCCGAGATCAAT
>JBKJLU010000274.1:0-7726 GCA_046596815.1 Acidimicrobiales bacterium
CCGTACCCGGCGTAGACCGGTTGGCGGGACTCATCGAGCTCGACCGCCGGCTCTCCGTAACGCCCTGGCCGCTGCAACTCCTCCGGGGGCGCCGGCATCTCATGACCCCGGATGGAGGCGCGGGCCCTGGCCATGGCGTACTGGGCCTCGGCCATGCCCCGGCGGACGCGAGGCGGATCGTCGGGAGAGTCGATCGTGTCGATGGCCGCTTGCACCCACTTGAACCGGGCGACGCCGGCCTCGTAATCGTCCCTGGCCTCGGGCTTGACCGCCACCTCGGGCTCGAGCCGCAACACGTCGTCGGCCAGCACCGCCAACTCGGACCGCAGATCCTCCTGCTCGCCCAGCAGCACCTGCCGACGTTCGGCGTCCTTCTTCTTCTTGCGCCGAAACAGGTACACGCCGCCGCCGGCCAGGCCCCCGAGCAGCAGGCCGCCAACGAGCGGATTCGACTTCTCCTCTTCCTGCGGGGCTCCACCGCCCAAGTCACCGGATCCACCAGAACCAGAGCTGCCCCCGGCGGCCTGCGCCCGATCGACCCGACGCACGAACTCGAGGAGCACGGCGCCGGGACCCTCGTCGCGACGGTCGTTGAACGTGTCGGTGGCGATCTCCCCGGCGACACCCTCGGGCAGGGCATTGCTGGCTGCCCGGAAACCCTTGCCGGTGACGACGGCATACGTTCCCCGGAAGCCGACGGCCTCACCGAGCGCCTGAGGCAGACCGTTCAAGCCGCCGCTGGCCTCGTCCTCGGCCCCGGTCGGCAGCACGGCCACGAAGATGGCGGCGTCGCCTTCGGCGATGGCGTTGCGAATGGCGCCGGCCTGCGACTCGTCGATCGGACGCTCGGCCGCCGGGTGGACGAACACCGGATCGCGCGTGAGGGCGCTGGCCGCCTCGTCGATGATCGGACCGGCGGTGACCGATCCGGAGAGCAGGGACAACACCGCCAGCAGCACGCGCACCCCGGAGTTGTACCCCATCTGGAGGGAGTCAGCCGCAGGATCAGGCTCTGGCGCCGGCCGCCACCTGGCGGCGGAGGCCCTCGACGAGTTCGATGGGTTGGCCGAGGCCGAGCAGGTCGCGACCCCGCGTCGGATCGGCCCACGTCTGGCGGGGCTCACCCGGCCGACCGACGATCCACTCGACGTCGACCACACGTCCCTTCACTTCGGCCAGGGCCGCCAAGAGCTCAGACGCCGACACCGGACGTCCCGAGCCGAGGTTGACGGTCGAGCCGTTCCCCGCACCGGAGGCCGCGGCAACGAGCCCAGCCGCGGCCACGAGCCCGTCGACGACCTCGTCGATGAACGTGAAGTCCCGCACGAAAGGGAACAGCCG
Source organism: Acidimicrobiales bacterium (assembly GCA_046596815.1). GTDB lineage: Bacteria > Actinomycetota > Acidimicrobiia > Acidimicrobiales > CADCTF01 > DATLED01. The sequence continues at coordinate 1,342 of JBKJLU010000274.1, forward strand.
AACCGCGGCACCGGCCAGCAGCCGAGCGATCAACATGTCGGCGCGCTGTCCCGGTCCGTAGACGGTGAATGGCCGGACGACGACCCACTCGAATCCCGAAGCCGCCCGCACCACCGCCTCGGCCTCGACCTTGCTCTGGCCGTACGGGGACAGCGGCGCCAGATCCCGGTGCTCGGCGGCGGCCGTCGGGCACTCGCCGTAGACCGACGAGCTCGAGGCGAACACCAACCGCGGCACTCCGGCGGCGGCGGCGGCCTCGACGACGTGCGCGGTGCCATCGATGTTCGTGCGCCGATAGTTCTCCGGCCGCCGCATCGACGGCGCCACACCCGTCAGCGCCGCCAGATGGACGACGACCTCGCATCCGCCAAAGGCCTCGGCCGGCACCGGGTGACGCACGTCCAGGGTGTCGAGATCGGTCGGACGGACGTCGACGCCGGCCGACCGGAGACGGGTGACCAGTGCCCGGCCCACGAATCCTTTCGCACCGGTGATGGCGACGGTCACGACGACATCTTTCTCCGCAATGTCTCCGAAAGGGGTTGCGCGATTACCCATCGTGGCGCGAACCTCTCGGAACGGGGCAAAAGCCCGGAATCGCAACCTCTCTCTGGGAGCGGACCATGGCATTGGTCGACGGGAAACCAGCCACCGAGATGGCAGGTCGAACGGCGAGGTCGCGTCCGGCCGTGCTCGTGGTCGACGACGACCCGTCCATCCGCCTGATGTGTGCGACCGCCCTCGGGCAGCAGGGCTTTCATGTGGTCGAAGCCGGCGACGGCGCCGAGGCATTGGCCCTTCTCGCCGACCAACCGTTCTCGCTCGTACTCCTCGACGACCAGATGCCCGTGCTGTCGGGACGTCAGGTTCTCGTTCGCCTGCGGGCTCGGCGAGAGACCTCGACCCTGCCGGTCATCATCGTGTCGGCCCACGCCGATCTGGCCGACCGGCTCTTCTGCCTCGCCGCGGGTGCCGACGACTACCTCCCGAAACCGTTCTCGGTGGCCGAGATGCTGGCGCGCGTGCGGGCCCACCTCCGGGCGTTCGATGCGTGGCAGGAGACCATCGCCGCCCACGACCGCCAGCGCACCGTGCTGGCTCGGGCACTGGAGATCGCCGGACGCCAGTCGACGCTCGTCGGCGGAGCGGGAGTGTTGTGCGACGCCCTCGCCGGCCAAGCCGGGGCCAAAGCGGCGGCCATCCTCCGGTTCAGCGCCGACGACCTGGCCGTTCCCCTGGCCACATCGGGGGCGTCGTTCTGGGGGCTGACGCCCGGTGCTACCGCGCCCCCGTCGCTCGGCCGCTACCTCTACGACCGGGCCGACATCGGACCGTGGATCGAGCCGCCGCATGCTGCGGGCGAGCATCCGGCCACTCTCGTGGCGTCGTCGCGCATCGCCTGTGCTCCCTTCGGCGACGATCAACAGGTCCACGGCATCCTCCTGCTCGAACTCCCTGACGCCAGGGTCACCAGCGCCAGTGCTGCGTTGGCCGCCGCCATCGACTTCGCCGCCGTGACGTACGGCCTGCTCCGCCGGGGCCTGATCGAGCAGCATCGCGACGAAGCCGACCGCATCGAGTTGCGGTCGGTGCTGCGGACTCGCGCATTCCAGCCCCACTTCCAGCCCATCGTCGACCTCGGATCGGGGGCCATCGTCGGCGTCGAGGCCCTCACCCGCTTCGCCGACGGCGCCAGCCCCGAGACCCGGTTCCGCGAAGCCGCCATCTACGGACTCGGGATCGATCTCGAACTGGCGACGCTCGAGTCCGCCCTCGGCGACGCCCCTTTCCTGCAATCGCCGGACGCCTGGATCAGCCTGAACGTCTCTCCGGCCCTGATGCTGAACGAGACCGACGCGTTGGCGGAAGTGCTCGACGGGAGCGACCGGGAGGTCGTGCTCGAACTGTCCGAGCAGGAGGCCGTGAGCGACTACGACGCCATGCGCGACGTGTTGGCGACGCTCGGCGGGGGGCTGCGCCTCTCGATCGACGACGCCGGCAGTGGGTTCGCCTCGCTGCGCCACATCCTGCGCCTCGAGCCGGCCTTCGTGAAGCTCGACCGCTCATGGGTGCGCGAGGTCGACACCGATCCGGCCCGCCAGGCCATGATCGCCGGGCTCCGCCATTTCGCCGACCAGACAGGCGCGCTCCTGGTGGCCGAAGGCATCGAGCGGGAAGCCGAGCTGGACGTGCTCGTCGACCTGCGGGTCGATCTGGGGCAGGGCTACCTTCTCGGCCGACCTGCACCGGTTGTTTTCCCCATCTGACCGCATTCGTCCGTTTTCCCAACGCATGTTGGGACGCCGTTGGGCCGGGGTTGCTTCACGACAAATCCGACCTTTCCGACATGACTAGTTATGCGCACCCTGGTGGGAAAACTGGTCGTGGTCGGCGGCGTGAGCGTCTCGACCTTGTTGTTCGGTCTCCTCGGGACGGCCTCGGCCGCCTGCGACCCCGGACTCGGATCCGTGCTGTGCCCGCCGCCGGAAATGCCGGCACCCCCCGCCCCGGCGCCGCCCCCGCCGCCTGACGCGCCGGCTCCTGCACCCGCCCCGAGCCCGGCCCCGGCCCCGCAGCCCGCACCTGCGTCCGCTCCCCGCTCGGCCGCCGAGGCCAAGGCCCGCCTGCTCACGCTGATCAACGAGGATCGCGCCGAGGCCGGATTGGCGGCGCTGGCAACCCGGGGCGACCTCGACGACCTCGCCGCCGACCACAGCACCGACATGGCCGCCGCTCGCCGGATCTTCCACAACGACGCGCTGTTCACGGGGGCGACGAAGCAGCGCATCGGCGCCAAGACCGTCGGCGAGAACGTGGCCTCGAACTCGTCGGTCGACGACGCCCACCGCCGCCTGCTCGCCAGCCCCGGCCACCGGGCCAACCTCCTCTCGCCCTCGTTCACCCGCCTCGGCCTCGGCCTCGTCGACGCCGACGGCACGTGGTACCTCACGGAGGTGTTCGTGACGCCGGTGGCTTCGGCCGCCCCCCCGGCGGTCACCGCGCCCCCGGTGGCGGCGGCGGGCGCGGCCGTCCGATCGACCACCCGTTCCACGACGCCCCGGGCCGCTCGTGGAGCACGCCCGGTGCTGAGCACGACCACCGAAGCCCCCAGCACCGAGCCCACACCAGAGACGGCGGTCGCCATCGAAACCGACGTTCCCGACGAGGGTCGCTCGGTGGCGCCGATCTCGGCCATCGCGCCGAAGCCCGCAAACGGGTCGATGCCCTTCGCACCTCTGGCCCTCGTCGCCCTCGCCCTGGTACTCGGCACCGGACTGGTCGGAACCAGGGTTGCCTACAGGAAGTGGGCGAATGGGTCGATACTGGATGCTCAGCAACGACGTAACGAGGAAACGACGTGGCATCCATTCTCTTGGTCGACGATCAGCCCGATGTCCGGGAACTGATCGCCATCGCCCTCGAACGTGAGGGACATGTGGTCACCGAGGCCGGCGACGCCGCCGGCGCCCTCGGGCACTTCGACGGCGACCACGACATCGACCTCGTGTTGCTCGATATCGGCCTCCCCGGATGCGACGGCCTCGAGGTCATGCGCCGGCTCCGGACGACGTCCGATGTACCCGTCATCCTCGTGACCGGACGCAACGAGGAGAGCGAGCGCATCCTCGGGCTCCGCATGGGCGCCGACGACTACGTGGTCAAGCCGTTCTCCCTCGGCGAGCTGATGGCCAGAGTGGCCACCGTGCTGCGCCGCCACGCTCCCCCGCTCCACGAGCCCCACGACGACCCCGACGACCACGAGTCGTTCACCTCAGGACCGCTGGCGATCCACCGTCGCCAGCGCCTCGTCGAACTCCGGGGCCGGCCCGTCACCATGACCGCCCGAGAGTTCGAGCTCCTCGACCACCTCGCCGCCCACCCTCACGTGGTGTTCTCCCGGGACGAGCTCCTCCGCGACATCTGGCACTCGAAGGCGGAGTGGCAGGATCCGGCCACCGTCACCGAACACGTGAGGCGACTGCGACACAAGCTGGAGGACGACCCCGCCGATCCCCAGATGCTGCAGACGGTGCGAGGGGTCGGCTACCGCTTCGTTCCCGCTCCCACCTGAGCGTCGGCCGACTCGAGGCCGTCCCGCCGTCCCTTTCGCCGGCGCTCGGTCCCTTGGCGCAGGAAGAGGACCAACGCCGCGGCACCGGTGACCAGGAGCAACACTCCGGCGATCGGCACCAGCACGCGTTTGCGCTTCTCGATTTCGGTGGCGCCGACCGGCGTCGCCGATTCCCCGGGCTGATCCGGGAAGGTCACGGTGGCCTTCGCCTCGCGCACCTCGGTTCCTGACCGCAAGGTGATGCGGGCCTCCCACGGACCGGCGGGCACCTGCTTGTCGAGGGTCACCGTCACCGGCTCGGTCTGGTTCACGCCGAGGGTGGTGCCGACCTTGGCCGGGAAGGGACCGGCGTTCAGGCCGCCGGGTCCATTTCTGAGCTCGAGGCTGCCGGTCATGTCGAGGGCGCGGCCTCCGGTGTTGCGGACGAGGGCCGACACGATGGGCGCCCCTTCGTTGGTCCGGCCCGCCGTCAGGTTCTCGATGGTGAAGTCGGACGCGGGTTCACCCCCGGGGCCGACCGAGACGTAGATCCGCACGCCGACCCGGTTCACCTGGGTGATCCCGTCCGGACCGGTCACTCCGGGCAGCTCGGCCCAGACCACGCCGTAGCGCTCGCCGGCCGTCGCTTTGGCCGGCACCGCGATCATTGCTTCGACGGTTGTCGCCTGTCCCGTCGTCAGGTCGAGGTCGCCCGGCGTGGCGGTGATCCACGACGCCACTTCACCCTTGTCGTCAGGAGTGAATGCTCCCCCATCGATGGTTGCCCCTCCGCCGTACACCCGCGCTTTGGTCGGATGTCCCGTGTTGTTCGTGACCTCGACCTTGCGCTTGATGACGGTCCCCGGGGCCACGTGATCGATGACGTACTGCAGGGCTCGGGGGTCGGTCGCCCGGGCGGACGGTGCCTCGGCCAAGCGGATGGTGAGGCCCACCGGAGGTGGCGCCTGAGCGAACGCAACAACGGCCGGAGCGCTGAGCGCTCCGCCCGTCAGAACCAATGTCAGAAGCAGGAGTCGGCGCACCGTCCCCATTAGAGCCCCTCGGATCAGGCGATGGAGTGGACGATCGTTCCGGCGTAGGTACCGGCGATCTGATTGGTGAGGGCGACGGTCAGCGTCGGGTTCCAGGACTCGCCGTTGGTGCCGAGCGCCGTCATGGCGCCGACCGGAAGGGCGGTGGCGGCGGCGACGATGGCCGTGGCCGTTGCCGGGACGAAGAGGGCGCCGGTGGGGTTGCCCGAGGCCGCCGTCGCCGTGCCCATGTTGTAGACCATGCCGGCCGCCGCGATGGTCTTCTGCGCGGTGGTGGCACCCGCCGGCGGGCTCTGCATCGTGAAGTCCGAGACGGTGACCGAGGCCGTCCAGGTGTTGGCCAGGAGGCCGGTCCGGGCGTCGGTCACCGTGACCGTCCCGAAGGAGCCGCTCGTCCACGCGCCGACGGTCGAGGCCGTCGAGCCGAGGTTGACGGTGGTGGTGGGCTCGGCCACGGAGAGGGCGCCGGTCGCGGTCAGCGTGATGGTGCTGCTGACGGCGGAGGCGCCGGGGGCGGTGACGAGAGCGCCGGCGAGGGCCAGTCCGGTTGCTGCGGCGGCGATGAGGGTGCGGGGGCGACGGGCCATTGTTCTTGGTCTCCAGGGCGAGTGTTGGGCGGATGTTGTGCGACACCCGTTCATCGCCCTCCGTGATCGATCCCTCAAGGACCATTGACGAGAATGGCTCCTGGGAGGGGGGGTGACCTAGTCATTCCGGTCACGCTCCGTGTCCCTTGGGACTACCCGGCGAGCATGCCGACGACCGAGTGCCCAACTTCGTCACAATGGAGAGGTGCGGGTGCTGGTGGTCGACGACGACGAGCAGATCCGCTCGTTGCTGCGCCGGGTGCTCTCGGTCGAGGGCTACGACGTCGACCTGGCCGGTGACGCCGCCGCCGCCGCCGAGGCCAGGGCCGGCAACCCGCCTGACCTGGTGCTGCTCGACGTCCTCCTTCCCGGACAGGACGGGCGCGACCTGCTGGCCGAGTTGCGGGAGTCGAGCGACGTGCCCGTGATCCTGCTCACCGGATTGGGCAACGAGGCCGATCGCATCCTCGGCCTGAAGCTCGGCGCCGACGACTACGTGGTCAAGCCCTTCTCTCCCGGCGAGCTGGTCGCACGGATCCAGTCGGTGTTGCGCCGGACCGGACGAGCTACATCGGCGACCGACCCGCACACGACCGGCACGACCAACGCCCTGACCTGGCGGGCGCCGACGTCGATCGTCAGCCCGTCGAAGGTCAGGGCGTTGGTCGTGCCGGTCGTGTGCGGGTCGGTCGCCG
>JBKJLU010000307.1:0-3792 GCA_046596815.1 Acidimicrobiales bacterium
CATGGATGCTCAACAGCGTCGGGCAGCGCTCGCCGTCGGGCACATCTGCCGGACGGAGGATCCAGGCCTCGACCTCGGTGCCATCGGCCGACGTCGCCGTGAAACGCTCAGGAGCGATCATGACCCGATCGAGAGCGAAGGCATCGCCGAGCCGCGTCCGCTGCTTCTCCACCCCGTCGACCACGACGAAGACCTCGGAGAGGGCCGTCGGCGTGGTGGCAATGAACGCGAGGGTGCCGGCGGCGGCGTCGAAGCCGCCGATCTGGCGTTCGCCCCCGACGACCAGTTCGGTGGTGCCGTCGAGACGGGCCCGATAGATCGGTACGTTGCCCTGTTCATCGACCTGGAACAGCACAGCGTCGTCGCTCTCCCACAAGGGATCGCGTGCACTCGCCAGATACGGAGCGCAGTGCAAGTCGAGGCCTGTCGTGAGGAGACGGCTGGCATCATCGCCGTCATCGTCCGCCGCCACCGGTACGACCCCGATCTGGCCGTGACGCATCATCGAGTGGCGGTCGCCCCAGACAAAGGCGATGTGGCGACCATCCGGGCTCCACGACGGACTCGAGTGGGTGAAGCGCGAAGCGGTCAGCGCGACCGGAGACGCCGCCGTCGCTCCCAGATCGGCGTGGAGATCGACGCGATAGAGATCGACGCTGAGGTCGGTGTCCCAGGTCTCGGTCCTCGCACTCGACACCACGACCGATCCGCCGTCGGGCGACACGGCGAAGGCGCCATCCTGGAACGGACCAGACGTCAGCGGTGTCGGGTGTTCCTCGGATCCGTCCACGGCGATGGCGTAGACGTGCTTCGGTCGATCGATCGTCCAGCCGATGCTGTCGACTCGGTACGACAGACGGTCGATCCGACGGGGCGTCCGATGCTTGTCCTTGTCCGGCGAGTACCGCTCTTCGTCGCGATCGCGGGCCGAGAAGATGAGATGCTCTCCGTCCGGAGTCCAGACGATGTCGTCGATGTCCTCGGGCCACGCCAGCAGTTCGATGGTCTGCAGATCGTCGACGTGGATCACGCAGAGGCGAGCCCCGGTCTCGTCGGGGTGACGTACGAACGCCAGCCACTCACCATCGGGCGACCACCGCGGCGTCTTCTCGCGAGACGTGCCCTCGGTGAACGGACAGGCAGGGAGCGCGTCCTCGATGCCGACCACCCAGACACCGCTGCGATAGGCGTTCTCGGGGACATCGACGGTCGTGACCACGAAGGCGATGGTGCCGCCGTCGGGGCTGACTCGAGGGTCGCTCACCTCGACCAGATCCGCAATATCCGACGGCTTCATCCCTTTGCTCCTCCGGTGAAGTTCCAGGCCGCCAGATGCACCGACGGAACGTGCATGGTGCCGACCAGTCGTGCATCGGCGGCAATGGCGTTGACCTTGCCAGGTCCGAGAGCCGAGACGAACGACTGCGTGAACCGCAGGTTGCGTACCGCCGGACCCACCTTGCCGTCCTCCACGAGGAACACCCCGTTGCGGGTGAGCCCGGTGACGACCTGGGTCTTGGGGTCGAGAATGCGGGTATACCAGAAGTCGTGGACGACCAGCCCTCGCTCCATGGTCGCGATCAGATCCTCCTGGGTCCCCGTTCCTTCACCGAAGAACAGGTTGGTGGGGTAGGCGCCGAACGACTCCTGCCCCAACCCGTGGCCGGTGCTCGCGACCCCGGCCTTGGCGGCGGTGCGACGATCGTGGACCACCCGCTCGGCGACGCCGTTGCGCACGAGATCGACCCGGCGCTTGGGCGTCGCCTCGTGGTCGAAGGTCAATCCGATCGTTCGCGGATCGATGGCGTCATCCCAGAGCGACACCGAGGTGTCGAACTGCTGCTCACCCAGATGGACGAACGACGTGCCATCGAGGTGGGCCTTCGCGTTGAACCCGGCGGACGCAAGGAACTGCAACATGTTGGCCAAGCACGACGGCGACAGCACCACTTCGTAGACCCCCGGATCGAGGTCGGTGGCTTCGGCCGATGCTCTGGCCCTGGCTGCGGCGGCGGCACCAGCCGCCGCCCCGTCGAGGTCGGAGAGTCGGACGCTGGTCGACGCAGCGGCTGCATCGGAACTCCCCGTGCGGTGTATCCCGTCGATGGTGGCCGAAGTATGGCGGTTGGCCACCCGTTGTCCGGCCGAGTTCGCGGTCGCCACCCACATCCCGTTGGTCGCGCAGTAGCCGGCGCTCTCGAGCCCGGCGCCTGCATCCACGAAGGACTTCACGACGGCGGCACGCGCATCCGGACTGGCAGCAGCGGTCTCGTCGTCCCAGTGCTCGATGGGTGCGGTCGGCGCGCTCGGCGCCAGACCTGGCCAGTCGGGATCCGCCGGCCGGAGCCGAGCGGCGTCGATGGTGCGCTCGACCAGACGACCGAGGGCCTCGACATCAGTCTGGGTCGTGGTCGCGGCTGCGTACTGTCCGTCGACGATCACCTTCAGGTACACGTACGTGTTGTCCTCGGCGACGTTCTGATGGATGGCCGAGTTGGCGAAGCGAGTGAGCGCAGTGACGCCGCTGCCGGCGGCGACGATGGCCTCTGCGCGATCGCCGACCATTTCGAGGACGGCGTCACACCGATCAAGGCCGGATGCGGCGGAAGGCCTCGCCGCGCTCATCCCTGGACCCCGACGCGGACGTTGCGGAACCGTGCAGGAACCGACGGGTGGCCTGTGTGGCCGATCTGCGTTGGCTGGCCCTTCCCGCAATTCGGCGTTCCCCAGAAGGTCCACTCCGACTCGTTGCCGATCATGTCCATCCCTCCCCAGAAAGTGGGCGAGATGCCGGTGTAGGAGGGATTGCGCAACATCCGGGTGCGCTCACCGTTCTTGATCTCCCAGGCGATCTCGCACCCGAACTGAAAGTTGAGTCGCTTGTCGTCGATCGACCACGAACGGTTCGTGTCCATGAAGATGCCGTCATCCGTCGCAGCGATGATCTCCTCGAGCGACGACTTCCCGGGGAGCAGGCCGACATTGGTCATGCGAACCATCGGGAGCCGGTTGTAGCCATCGGCCCGCACCATCCCGCCAGACGTCTCCAAGCCGGCGTGGGGCGCACTGTCGCGACCGGACAGCACACCTACCCACTTCCCACCGGTGACGATGTCGACTCGCTGCGCCGGCGTCCCTTCGTCGTCGTATCCGAAGGAACCGAGCGCGCCAGGAAGGGTTGCATCGGCGGTGATGTTCATGAGTTCGGACCCGAATTGCAGCGACCCCAACTTCTCGAGCTCGAGCCAACTCGTTCCGGCGTAGGCCGCTTCCCAGCCGAGGATGCGGTCGAGTTCGATGGCGTGGCCAACCGATTCATGGATCTGCAGTGCCAGTTGCTCACTGCCGAGGATGAGGTCGGTGGTGCCCGAGGGACATTGTGGGGCTTGCAACAGGGCCAGGGCTTCGTCGGCGATGCGCTCGGCGTTGCCGAGCAGATCGATCTTTCGAATGATCTCCCACCCGCTGGTGCCGTACTGCCCGCGGATACCGGGATAGCTCCGGCGCTGCGTCTCGCCGTCGCCGATGGCGGTCGCGCTCATCCCGGCGCCGCACTCGACGATGCGTTGGCTGATGCGATGCCCCTCGCTCGAAACGAGCCACTTCTCCGTGTCCCAGATGGCGTAGCTGGCGTCGGCCAGCGCTACCCCCGCTTCGTTGATGCGCTTCGTGACCTCGACCAGCAGGTCGCCCTTTTCCGAGAGGCCGACGTCTTCGATGGGATGCTCGATCCAGGTCGATTGCCAGTGAGCATCGGTGGCGCCGCCGGGATCGGCCGCCATCCGCGTGGCC
>JBKJLU010000374.1:0-3647 GCA_046596815.1 Acidimicrobiales bacterium
GGGTTCCAGTGCACGTCGGTGAGGCCGACCAGCGTGCCGCTGTCGAGGTGGCGCGCAAAGAGAGCCCAGGAGTCACTGCCTTGGGCACGAAACATGCGCTCCTGCTCGCGGAACTGCTCCACCGTGAGGTGGCGATCGCCCACGGCGAGATCGTCCCGAGGTGCGGTGTTCATCACCTCAAGCACCGCGACCACCTGATCGACGAGCTCGTCCGGGCAGAGCCCGTCGAAACCGACGAGCTCGTATCCGGGTGCTCGGTTCGGTGCCTCCTCGACCCATCGCCGCACCATGGCGCGGTCGACGTCGGCGAGCACCAGCCGGTTGGTGTGGGCATCGAGACCCGGGCGGGCCTCCGCCCACTCGCAGAACGCCGCTCCCGCCGGCACCCGCTCGTTGGTGGTGCCGGTGAGCAGCGTTTTGCCTTCACCCTTGGCGGCGACGACGGCCTCGCGGAGGAGTCGATGACCGAGGCCGGATCGACGCCGCTCCGCCAGCACGCTGATGGAGAGTTGGGCGACGTGCGGGTTGTCGCCCGTGTCGAACGACAGCAGTTGGCCACCGCCGACGACCTGATCTTCGGTGTCGCGTCCGAGCCACGCCCACACCCGGACGAAGCTGGGGATGTTGGCCAACAGGGCCTCGAGCTCCTCGAGCGGCGTCGGCGGGTCCTCCGGGTGGCTCTCGGCCCGCAGCGCGTTCTGGAATCGGTTGAGCTCGGACCGCTCGTCGGCGCTCAGCGCTCGCACGTCGATCGCCGCGATGGTGACGTCGTCCGTGCCGGCCATGGCCACGGGTCTACCGCCGACGCCGGATCACTCCAAGCGAATTCCTTCTGGCAGCCGGATCCCGCCTCGGAAGGCGGGATCCTGCTGCCAAAAGCCGGAGTGGCTCAAGGAGTGCTCTAGAAGATTTCGAAGAGCCCGGCGGCGCCCATGCCGCCGCCGACGCACATGGTGACGACGCCGTACTTGGCGCCGCGTCGCTTGCCCTCGATGAGGACGTGGCCGGTGGCCCGTGCGCCGGTCATGCCGTAGGGGTGGCCGATGGAGATGGCTCCACCGGACACGTTCAACTTGTCGTCCGGAATGCCGAGGGTGTCGCGGCAATAGAGGACCTGGCTGGCGAAGGCCTCGTTGAGCTCCCAGATGCCGATGTCGTCCACCGTGAGTCCGGCCTGCTTGAGCAGCTTCGGCACGGCGAAGACCGGGCCGATGCCCATCTCCTCGGGGTCACAGCCGGCGACGGCCATGCCCCGGTAGGCGCCGAGGGGCTCGAGGTTGCGCCGCGACGCTTCCGAGGCCTCCATCATCACGACGGCCGAAGCGCCGTCGGAGAGCTGAGAGGCGTTGCCGGCGGTGACGTACTTGCCTTCCTTGGCGAACCGGCCGCCCCGCCACACCGGGTTGAGCTTCTGCAAATCCTCGATGGTGGTCGTCGGACGGTTGCCCTCGTCCATGGAGATGGTGACCTCCTTCTCGGAGGTCTCGCCCGTGGCCTTGTCGGTCACCGTCATGATCGTCGTCATGGGGGCGATCTCCTGGTCGATGCGACCCTCGGACTGCGCGGCCGCCGTGCGCTGCTGCGAGCGCAGGGCGTACTCGTCCTGGGCTTCACGCGACACGTTGTAGCGCTCGGCCACCAGTTCGGCCGTCTCGATCATGGCGACGTAGATACCGGGCGTCTGCTTCAGCAGGTCCATGTCCGCGACCCGGTGGCTGTTCATGTGGCCGTTCTGCACCAGGGAGATCGACTCGACGCCGCCGCCCACGGTGACGGTCATGCCGTCGACGATGATCTGCTTGGCGGCGATGGCGATGCCCATCAGGCCGGACGAGCACTGGCGGTCGATGGTCTGGCCGGCGACCGAGTTCGGCAGGCCCGCCTTCAGCGCCGCCTGGCGGGCGGTGTTGTTGCCCGACGAGCCCTGCTGCAGGGCGCAGCCCATGACGACGTCGTCGACTTCGGCCGGATCGATGCCGGCTCGCTCGACGGCGTTCTTGATGGCATGGCCACCGAGGGCCTGGGCCTGGGTGTTGTTGAGGGACCCGCGGAACGCACGGCCGATGGGCGTGCGGGCGGTGGAAACGATGACGGCTTCTCGCATCTCCAAGGTCTAGGACCTGACCACCGTTCCTGTCGAAACGCACCCGCGCCACTACCGTGGCCCCATGGCGTTGCGGGTGGTCGTTGCGGAAGACCACGTCCTCGTCCGGGAGGGACTGATCCGCCTCGTCGAAGCGCAGGAGGACATGACCGTGGTCGGCGTGGCCGAGGACATCGACGGTCTCCTCGCGCTGTGTGCGTCGGAGAGGCCCGACGTCGTCGTGACCGACATTCGCATGCCGCCGACCGGCACCGACGAAGGCATCCGAGCGGCGTCGGAATTGCGCGACCTGCTGCCCGAAGCCGGCGTCGTCGTGCTCAGCCAGTTCGCCAGCCCCGGATATGCCCTCACCCTGTTCGAACGGGGATCAGAGCGCCGGGCCTACCTGCTCAAAGAACGGCTCGCCGACGCCGGAGAACTGGCCCGAGCCATCCGAGAGGTCGCCGCTGGAGGTTCGGTCGTCGACGCCAAGGTCGTCGAGGAATTGGTGGCCCGACGGGGCTCGCCGGGGGCGGCGGCACTCGAGCGCCTGACGCCCCGCGAGACCGAGGTCCTGGCCGGCATGGCCCAGGGGCGAAACAACCAATCCATCGCCACGACCCTGGTCTTGTCCGAACGGGCCGTCGAAAAGCACAGCAACGCGATCTTCTCGAAACTGGGATTGACCGAGGAGCCGGATGTGAATCGTCGCGTGAAGGCCGTCTTGCTCTACTTGGCCCAAAGGGGGGGGTAACACCCCTGCAGGGATGCCCGCAAGCACCCTTTTGTCGGGCGGCGTCCGCGCCGACCATGGCTTCATGGCAGAAGTAGGTGTGTTGTTGGTCGACGATCAGGCGCCGTTTCGCGAGGCGGCGCGCGCCGTGCTCGAGCGGGTCAAGGGTTTCGAGCTCGTGGCCGAGGCCGATTCCGGCGAGCTGGCCGTCGAGATGGTCGACCAGGCCAACCCCGACCTCGTCCTCATGGACATCAACATGGGCGGCATCAGCGGCATCGAAGCGGCGCGCCTCATCACCAGAGCCCATCCCGGCGTGATGGTGGTCCTGCTCTCCACCTATCTGGTCGAGGACCTTCCTCCCGACGTCCGCACCTCAGGTGCGGCCGCCTACCTCCACAAAGAGGACCTCAGCGGACGGGTGCTGCGCCGGCTGTGGGACGAAGGCGGCGACCCTCAGTTCCAACGGCCCTCGACCTGATCATTTCCCGTTGATCAGTAGGTCTGAGCGGCCAGCTTGAGCGCCGTCACGAGCTGCTCGCGTCCCTTGACCTGTTCGCACAGGGTCTCGCCCTCGACCGGCGTGGTGAGAGCGGCGGTGGTGTTCTCGCTGAGCACGGTCTCGCCGGGCGCCGCGAACTGCTGGAGTCGCTGGGTGAGGTTCACCGTGTCGCCGACGATCGTGTATTCGAGGCGCTCCTCCGACCCGAGCAGCGCACCGGCCACCATGCCGGTCGAGAGGCCGATGCCGAGCCCGAAGGGATGGAGCCCGTCCCGCTCCCAGTCGAGGTTCACCACGGCTTGCCGATCGTGCATGGCGGCCGCCGCCGC
>JBKJLU010000184.1:0-6311 GCA_046596815.1 Acidimicrobiales bacterium
CCTCGACGACGGGCTCCCCGAGCCGATCCGCGAAGCCCTCGCCAGCCTGCAGCAGGACGCGCCTCCGATGGCCCCGGGACTCGCCGCCGACGTCATCGAGCGCGAACTCGGCCAACGACCCGAGCAGGCCTTCGCCGAATGGGACCCCGTGCCGATCGCAGCGGCGTCGATCGGCCAGGTGCATCGGGCCATGACCCACGACGGACGGGCCGTCGCCGTGAAGATCCAGTATCCCGGCGTCGACGAGGCCATCGCCGCCGACCTCGAGAACACGGACTTCCTCTTTCGGATCATGGGAATGCTGTTCCCCGGGCTCGAACCGGGCCCGCTCGTCGGCGAGCTCCGTGACCGGCTCACCGAGGAACTCGACTACCGCCTCGAGGCCGAGAACCAGACCCTGTTCGCCGACTTCTATCGAGACCATCCCTTCATCCACGTTCCCGACGTCGTGCCCGAACTCAGCACCGGTCGCGTCCTGACGACCGAACTCGCCGGAGGGGTCCGCCTGGCCGAGGTCGAGACGTGGAGCCGCGAGGAGCAGGATCTCGCGGGCGAGACCATCTTCCGGTTCGTCTTCCGCAGCCTCTACCGACTGCACTCGTTCAACGGCGACCCCCATCCGGGCAACTATCTGTTCGAACCGGGCGGCCGGGTCACCTTCCTCGACTTCGGGCTGGTGAAGCGGTTCCAGCCGACCGAGGTCGAGTTGTTCGAGAACATGATCCGCACGATCGTCCTCGAGCGCGATGGCGAGGCCTACCGCCGCATCCTGGAGGGAGCGAAGGTGCTCAAGCCGGGTTCGGGGATGTCAGGCGACGACGTCCTCGATTGGTTCGGGCATTTCTACGAGCCGGTGCTGGCGAACGAGCGATCGACCTTCACCCACGAGTACGCGCGAGCCAGCGTGGAGAAGATCTTCAACCGCTCGGGCGACGTAGCCAAGTTCGGCAACATCCCGCCGAGTTTCGTGCTCATCCAACGCATCAACATGGGGCTCTACGCCGTGCTCGCCTCGCTCGGCGCCAGCGCCAACTGGCGGGGTATCGCCGAAGAACTGTGGCCGATGACCAGCGCGCCGCCATCGACGGCACTCGGCCATCAAGAAGCCGATTGGCTGGCTCAGGCCCCGAAGACCGTGCCCAGTTCTTCGGGGACGACCGTCTCCAACTGATCGTAGGTACAGCTCGACGGATCGCGATCGTCACGCCACCGGGAGAACTGGCCGGCGTGGCGGAGTCGGTCTCCCTGCAACTGGTCGTAGCGGATCTCGACCACCCGCTCGCACCGCAGCGGCTCCCACGACAGGTCCTTCTTGGCGTTCCACCGACTTGTCGCACCGGGAAGCCGCTGCCGTCCCTCGGAGGAGGCGGCCTCGGCCCACGAACGCCACGGGTGCCCCTCCAACGCCCCCTCTCGCAGTGGCGCCAGTTCGTCGACCAACGCCCGGCGAACGGTCATGGGGAAGGCGCCGATGACGCCGATGTGGTGCAGCGTGCCCTCGGAGTCGAAGAGCCCGAGCAGCAACGAGCCGACGACCGGACCGCTCTTGTGCCAACGGAATCCGGCCACGACACAGTCGGCCGTCCGAGCGTGCTTGACCTTGACGTGCACCCGTTCGTTCTCGCGATAGGTCGTGTCGAGCCGCTTGGCGATGACACCGTCGAGTCCGGCTCCCTCGAACCGGTCGAACCAGTCGCGGGCGCGATCGGCATCCCTGGTCGAAGGCGTGAGGTACAGCGGCGGCTCCACGTCGGAGAGCACCTCGCTGAGGATGCGCCATCGTTCGGACAGCGGCAGCGGGCGGGCATCGACGTCGCCGAGGGCCAACAGATCGAAGGCCACGAACGACGACGGGATCTCGGCCGCCAGCTTCTTCACGCGCGACTCGGCCGGATGCATGCGCAACTGCAGTGCGTCGAAGTCGAGTCCCTTGGGCGAGGCAATGACGATCTCGCCGTCGAGCACGATCCGCTCAGGGAGCTGTTCGAGGATCGGCGGCACGAGTTCGGGGAAGTAGCGGGTGAGCGGGCGCTCGTTGCGACTGCCCAGATAGACCTCGTCGCCCGACCGGAAGACGATGCAACGGAACCCGTCCCACTTCGGCTCGTAGGCGAATTCGTCGCCGACGGGGAGCTCTTTCGCCGCCTTGGCCAGCATCGGCGACACCGGAGGCTGGACGGGAAGATCATGCAGATCCATCGGATCCTCCTTCTCGCTCGGACAACGTGCGCGAAATCTGGGCGACCCGAGGATCGGATTCGATCTCTTCGAGCGGGAGCGGCAACGCCAACGACCAGTTCGTGCCACCCGTGGTTCCCGGATAGTTCGGACGTTCCTCGACCCCCAGCGCGTCGTCGAGCGTCGCCGTCACGATGGCGGAGGGAGCCTCGGCCAACAGTTCGTGCACCCGCTGGATGACGGCGGTGACGGGCGTCGTGGTCTCGAGCCCCGTCCACGCCGCCACCCGGTCGTGGAGTTCGGCGGTCGAGGCTTCGTTGGGCGACATGCCGCGCTCTCTCTGGGCCGTGAGGTCGGAGCCGGTCCACAACCCCGCCACCGTCGGCAGGTCGTGGGTGGTCACCGCGCCGAGCGCGTTCGCCGGGAACGATCGAGGAGCATCGTCTTCGAACCACAGCAAGCGGTACGAGAGCACCGCCCGATCGGACAGCTCGTCGCGCACGAAGTCTTCGACGGTCCCGAGGTCTTCGCCGACGACGTACGCACCGGCTCGATGGCTCTCGAGGGCGAGGATGTCGAGGAGGTCGTTGTACTGGTAGCGCACATAGGTGCCGTCCCTGGCCGACGCCTCCTCGGGAATCCAGAACAGACGGAACAGGCCCATCACATGGTCGAAGCGCAGACCGCCACCGTGGCGAAATCCGGCGCGCACCGTCTCGATGAACGGTTCGTAGGCGGCATCGCGCAGCTTCCACGGATCGAACGGAGGCAGCCCCCAGTCCTGACCCTGGGTGTTGTACTCATCAGGAGGCGCGCCGACCGACATGCCCGGCGCAAGGACGTCCTGCCAGATCCAGGCGTCGGCGCCCCCCGGGTCGACGCCGATGGCCAGGTCCTGCATCAGCCCGATCGACCGTCCGGCGGCTTCGAGCTGGCGGTCGACGAGCCACTGCAGCCATTGGTGGAAGCGCACGCGTGCTGCATGTTCGATGGCGAACTGGCGGGTCTCGAAGGTCGTCGGATGTCGCAGGTCGGCGGGCCACGATCGCCAGTCGCCGCCGTAGTCCTCGGCCAACGCGCAATGCACGGCGAATCGGTGGAGCCCATCACCTCCTTCGGCGACGAAGGCGTCGAATGCCGGATCACCGCCGAACGACGCGAAGAGCATCCGCAACACCTGGAGCTTCAGCGTGAGCACGGCATCGCGGTCGATGGCGCGACTGGCGTTCAACGCCCGACCGGCCGCAGCTACGGCTTCGAGGTCGGACCCCATTGCCGCGGCTCCGGGAACGTCCTCGACCCGCAGATAGAGCGGGCTGCGGTGGCAGCGACTGCTCGGGTAGTAGGGGCTGTCCTGCTGCAGTCCGGCCACGGGGACCGAAGCGTGCAACGGATTCACCAGGACCATGCCCGCACCCTTCGACGCCGACCACTCGCCGAGCCGACGCAGGTCACCCAGGTCACCGATGCCCCACGACGACGCTGATCGCACCGCGTAGAGCTGCACGGCCCAGCCCCACGTCCGCAGGTCGGCGGGAAGGTGGCACCGGCCGGGCGTGACGATCAGGTTGACTCCGTAGCCGTCGTTCTCTCGGAAGAGTCGGTGGTACCCGAGTGGAGGTGCCGCCATCGACCCCGCGACCCGCTCGCCGCCTCCGTCCTCGGTCTGCAACTCCCACCGACCGGCGAGATCGACGCGCGCTCCCTCGCGCACGATCCATACCGGCGGTCCGGCAGCCGGCTCAGCGCCATCGGCACCCATCGAGCTCATGATCGAGCGCACCGTCGCCTTCGGCGCGTCGTGCCAGACGTCGTCGACGTCGCGGTAGCCGTCGTCGATGCCCCACGGATTCGTCTCCGGCTCGCGCAATGTCTTGGTGCGGGGAATCTCGGGCATCGGCCTAGTCTCGCCGCGTGCCCGACGTCGTCGTGATCGGAGCCGGGCCCAATGGCCTGGTCGCCGCCAACCTGCTCGCCGACCGAGGCTGGTCGGTGGTCGTGTGTGAGGCTGCGCCCCGTCCCGGGGGCGCGGTGAAGTCGAGCGAACTCATCGAGCCCGGCTACGTGAATGACGAGTTCAGCGCCTTCTATCCGCTGGCTGCAGCATCACCGATCGTGCGCGGACTCGGGCTCGAGGACTATGGCCTTCGTTGGCGTCGAGCCCCCACGGTGCTCGCCCATCCGCACGTCGACGGCACGTGTCCGGTGCTGTCGACGAACCTCGATGTCACCGTTGCGTCGCTCAATGCCATCACGCCAGGCGACGGCGACTCGTGGCGGGCGATGTACGAGTTGTGGGAGCGCGTCGGTCCTTCCATCCTCGGCGCCCTCTTCACCCCGTTCCCGCCCGTGCGCAGCGGCCTTCGCCTGGTGGGCAAACTCCGCCCTTCGGAGGTCCTTCGGTTCGCCCGGTTCGCCACGCTTCCGGTGCGGAGGATGGGCGAAGAGGAGTTCTCCGGCGACGCCGCCCGTCGCTTCCTGGCCGGCAACACCTTGCACGCCGACTTCACCCCGGAGACGGCCATCGGCGGGTTCTTCGGATGGTTGTTGATGGCCCTCGGCCAGTCGGTCGGGTGGCCCGTGCCCGAAGGGGGTGCCGGGAAGCTCATCGACGCCCTGGTGCGCCGACTCGAGTCACGCGGCGGCGAGGTGCGGTGTTCGACGCCGGTGCGCAAGATCGTCATCCGCAACGGCAAGGCAGTCGCCGTCGAGACCGTCGATGGCACGCAGATCGAGGCCGGTCGGGCAGTCATCGCCGACGTCGCTGCTCCCTCGCTCTACCTCGATCTCATCGGTGAGGAGCACCTCCCGGCGTCGACGGTGAAGGACATCCGCAAGTTCAGCTGGGACCTGGCGACGGTGAAGGTCGACTGGAACCTCGACGGCCCCATCCCGTGGGCCGCCGAGGCGGCGCGATCGGCGGGCACCGTCCACGTGGTCGAGAGCGTCGACCAACTCACGACCATCTGCGCGCAGTACGCGACCGGATGCATCCCCGCGCGGCCGTTCCTGTTGCTCGGCCAGCAGAGCATGACCGACCCGACACGCCAACCCGAAGGGAAGGAGACGGCGTGGGCCTACACCCACGTCCCCAACGACATCCGGGGAGACGCCGGTGGCGACCTCACCGGATCGTGGGACCAGCGAGAGACCGATGAGTTCGTGCGGCGCATGGAGGACGAAGTCGAGCGGCTGGCGCCGGGGTTCAAGGCGCTCATCCGCGGGCGCCACGTGTTCACTCCCAGGTCACTCGAGGCCGCCAACGCCAACCTCGTCGGCGGCGCCCTCGGCGGAGGCACGGCCCAACTCCACCAGCAGCTCGTCTTTCGGCCTGTTCCCGGAAGGGGGCGTCCGGAGACGCCGATCGCCAACCTCTACCTGGGCTCGGCCTCCGCCCATCCCGGCGGTGGCGTGCACGGCGCACCCGGCGCCAATGCGGCCCGCGCCGTCGCCCTCGGCGAGTGGCGCCGAAAGCTCAATCCGCGGCGCTGAGCCCGGCGGTGCGCAACGACTTGCGCATCTGGAGGCGGGTGCCCTGCCGGCTTGGCATCGTCTCGAAGGTGACCGAGGTCATCAATTCTTTGATCAGGTGGAGTCCGCGCCCGGACGTGGCCTCGACGTCGTGGTGGGCCGAACCGGAGCCGGGAGGTATGCCGACTCCATGGTCCTCCACGACGACCACGATCTCATCGGGCCAGAAGTCCGCGCTCAGGTGGAACGACTCGCTCTCCGCGTCGTACGCATGGCGGAGCACGTTCGAGCAGGCCTCGGAGAGGGCGACGCCGACATCGGACACGTCGTCCTCGTCCACGCCCATCTCCTCGAGATAGCCGGTGAAGACTCGACGGGTCTGGCTGATGAGCCGCGCTTCAGTAGGCACTGTCAGATCGACGTGAAGTCGCATGAACCCTCCGTTCTTTTCGTGTACCCGAGAGGCCCGCACGGAAACGTCGCGCTACGTTCGCTGCCTCGATGCCCACCGCTCCGACCTCCGACGGCGTGTCCGTCGCCTATAGCCACCTCGGCGGTGAGGGCCCTCCCATCCTCTTCGCCCATGCAACCGGCTTCCACGGCCATGTCTGGCGTCCCGTCGCCAACCGCCTGAGCGACGCATTCCACACCGTCACCTTCGA
>JBKJLU010000255.1:0-2632 GCA_046596815.1 Acidimicrobiales bacterium
TCGACGAGTTCCTGGGCGGCGGCCTTGGTGTCGGTGGTCGGCATACCGACTGGTCTACTCAATAATCGCGACGGTGTCGCCGGCGCCGACGGCCTGGCCGGTCTGCACCTTGATCTCCTTGACCTTGCCCGCCTTCTCGGCCAACACGTTGTTCTCCATCTTCATGGCCTCGAGGATGCAGATGGCCTGACCGACCTCGACGGTGTCGCCCTCGGCCACGAGGATCTTCACGATCGTCCCCTGCATCGGCACCATGACGTTGCCGCTGGCGGCCGCCCCTCCGCTCCCCCCGCCGCCGCCGGGACGGGGCCGGCTGCGTCCGGTCGGTGCGCCGGCTCGCCCGCCGGGAGCCGCGCCACCGGCGACGATCGTCGGACCGAGGTCGGGCACCCAGACCTTGACCTTGAAGCGACGGCCGTCGACCTCGACGTCGACGTCGCGCTGCACCTTCGGCGGCTCGGCCTCCTCACCCTCGGCGGGTGGCGCGGCGACCGGCGCGGTCGGCAGCAGGGTGGCGAGGTCGAGGGTGTCCTCGACCCACTTGGTGGAATGGGTGGCGGCGGCGAAGTCGGGGTGATTGAGGATGGCCAAGTGGGCCGGCATGGTGGTGGCGATGCCGACGATCTCGGTCTCTTCGAGCGCCCGGATGAGGCGCTTGCGGGCGTGCTCGCGGTCCTCGCCCCAGACGATGAGCTTGGCCACGAGGTTGTCGTAGTACTGGCTGACCTCGTCGCCCTCGTCGTATCCCGCGTCGGTGCGCACGCCGAACCCGTCGGCCCGGCGGAAGCGGGTGATCTTGCCGGGGCTCGGAAGGAACTTTCCGCCCGTCGGATCCTCGGCGTTGATGCGGGCTTCGATGGCGTGCCCGCGACGCCGGGCGGCGATCTCGTCCTGGGTGAAGGGGATGGGGTGGCCGGCGGCCACGAGGAGTTGCAGCTCGACGAGATCCAGCCCGACGGTGAGCTCGGTGACCGGATGCTCGACCTGGAGGCGGGTGTTCATCTCCAGGAAGAAGAACTCGCCGTCCTGATAGAGGAATTCGACCGTCCCCGCATTCACATAGCCGCACGCCTTGGCCACCTGCACCGCGGCGGCGCCCATCTGTTGGCGGATCTCGTCGGGGAAGTCGGGGGCCGGGCTCTCCTCGATGAGCTTCTGGTGTCGGCGCTGGCACGAGCAGTCGCGCTCGCCGATCCACACCGCGTTGCCGTGGGTGTCGGCGAAGACCTGCATCTCGATGTGGCGGGGCCAGGTGAGGTAGCGCTCGACGTAACACTCGTCGCGTCCGAAGCCCTTGAGGGCCTCAGACATCGCCGACTCGAGGGCGGCCTGCGCCTCGTCGGCTGTCTTGACGACGCGCATGCCGCGCCCGCCACCGCCGTAGGCCGCCTTGATGGCGACCGGCCATCCGTTCTTCTCGCCGAAAGCCACGACCTGTTCGCCGCTGGTGAGGATGGTGTTGTCGCCGGGCACGCCGGAGACCCCGCCCTCGGCGGCGGCGATGCGGGCACTGATCTTGTCGCCCATGACCTCGATGGCCGCGGGCGGCGGACCGATGAAGGCAACGCCCATCTCGGTGATGGCCCGAGCGAAGTCGGTGTTCTCGGAGAAGAAGCCATAGCCGGGGTGCACGGCCTCGGCCCCGCTGCGTCGGATGGCGTCGAGGATCTTCTCGGTGTTGAGGTAGCTCTCCGCCGCTGTCGTGCCGCCCAAGGCGTATGCCTCGTCGGCCAGCCGCACGTGCAGGGCGTCGCGATCGAGGTCGGAGTAGACGGCGACGGTGGCGATGCCGAGCTCGCGGCACGTGCGGATGACCCGCACCGCGATCTCGCCTCGGTTGGCGATCAGAACTTTGGTGAACATGCGCTGCGTACTGTAAGCGTCCATGCCCCGGACCTTCGATGTGCGTCGTTTCGAGACGATCGACTCGACCAACACCTGGGTCCTCGACCAGGCCCGTTCGGGCGCACCCGAGGGTTTGGTGGCGGTGGCCGACCACCAGAGTGCGGGTCGCGGCCGTCTCGGTCGGGTCTGGGAGGCGCCGGCGGGCGCCAACCTGTTGATGACCGTGTTGCTCCGTCCGGTCGTTGTTTCCGCTCAGTCCCTTGCGCGCGTCGCCCTGGCCGGACGCGACGCCGCCTCGTCCGCCGGCGTGGCCTGCGGGCTCAAGTGGCCGAACGATCTCGTGGTCGAGGGGGTGGGCAAGTTGGCCGGCATCCTGGCCGAGACCGACGGCGCCGGCGCCGTGGCCGTGGGCATCGGGATGAACGTGGCCTGGGCTCCACCCGACGCCGCTCGGCTCGGGGCCGACGTGTCCCGGGACGCCGTCCTCGACGCCTTGTTGACCTCGCTCGACGGGTGGCTCGACCGCTCCGAGGTTGAGGCCTCCACCGCCTACCGGTCCGCCTGCCTCACGATCGGGCGCGAGGTCCGAGTCGAGCTCGTCGGCGGCCCGTCCTTCGAGGGCACCGCCACCGACGTCGACGACGCCGGTCGCCTCCTCGTCGACACCGCCGACGGTCTCCGCACCGTGGACGTCGGCGACGTCGTCCACCTACGCTGACCCAGCCGCACCCCTTCCCCCTCAATTCAGCTGTTTGGGCGCGATTCGGCCGAGATCTCGGCGAGATCG
>JBKJLU010000270.1:0-3668 GCA_046596815.1 Acidimicrobiales bacterium
CAGGCGTTGGCCATGGCGCGGGCCCGCCTGTCCGTCGACGTCGCCGGTGAAGGCCCGGCCGATCAGATCACGTTCCTGTTGGCGGCGAACGCAGGAGAGCCCCTCTTGCCCCTCACGAAAGTCGCCTCCGGCGGCGAGTTGGCCCGGGCCATGTTGGCGGCGCGTCTCGTGCTCTCCGACGCCCCGCCCACCTTGGTGTTCGACGAGGTCGACGCTGGCATCGGGGGGGCCGCGGCGGTAGCCGTGGGGCGATCGCTCGCAGAGTTGGCGGCTCGCCATCAAGTGTTCGTGGTCACCCACCTTCCACAGGTGGCGGCATTCGCCGACCACCAGGTCTCGGTGACCAAGATGGAGGTCGACGGTCGCACCGTCGCCACGGCCGTGCCGCTCGACGATGCCGGACGAGTCGTCGAGCTCTCCCGCATGCTGTCGGGCCAGCCGGAAAGCGTCACCGCCAGGGACCACGCCCAGGAGTTGCTGGCGAGTGCAGCCGCGGAGCGGGGCCGGTGAGAGACCTCCGACACCCCGTCGAACTCGAAGGCGCCACCGGTCGGGTTCGTGTCGACCGCCGCACCAAGAACCTCATCAAGCGGCTCGAGCCGGGCGACATCGCCGTGGTCGACCACGAGGACCTCGACCGCATCGCCGCTGAAGGGCTCATCGAGGCGCGCGTCAGCGGTGTGGTCAACGCCACCCGATCGATCTCCGGCCGCTATCCGAACGTGGGGCCGTTGCTGTTGGCGGCCGCGGGCATCGTGTTGCTCGACGACGTGGGGCCTGAGGTGATGGACGACCTCGTCGAAGGCCAGATGGTGCGCCTCGAGGGAGCCGAGCTCTGGGTCGGTCCGGCGCTGGTCGCGTCCGGCCAGCGTCAGACGTTGCAATCGCTCGAGGCGGCCTACGAGTCGGCCAAGGTCACGATGGGTGACGAACTCGAGCGATTCGCCGAGAACACCCTCGAATACATGCGCCGCGAGCGCAACCTCATTCTCGACTCGCCCGATCTGCCCGAGCTCCGCATCGACCTGACGGGTCGCCACGTGCTCATCGTGGTGCGGGGTCACGATTACAAGGAAGATCTCAACGCCCTGCGGAACACCTACGTGCGCGAGGTCCGCCCTGTGCTGATCGCTGTCGACGGAGGGGCCGATGCGCTGCTCGAAGTGGGACTTCGACCGGACGTCATCATCGGTGATTTCGACTCCGTCTCCGACGCCGCGCTGCGGTGTGGTGCCGAACTCATCGTGCACGCCTACGCCGGCGGCAAGGCGCCGGGAGCCGAGCGTCTGGACGAACTCGGGCTCGAGTACTCGTTGTTCGCGGCTGGGGGCACGAGCGAGGACATCGCCATGCTGCTGGCCTACGAGAAGCGGGCTGCGCTCATCGTGGCCGTGGGCACGCACGCCTCGATGGTCGAATTCCTCGACAAGGGCCGGGCGGGCATGGCATCGACCTTCCTGACTCGCTTGAAGGTCGGGCCGATTCTCGTCGACGCCAAGGGCGTCAGCCGGCTCTACGAGAGCCGCCTCCGCAAGCGCGACCTCGTTGTCTTCCTGCTGGCTGCACTGCTCGTCTTCGGGGTGATCTTGGGCATCGTGGTGCCCCAGGTCTTCCTCGACAGCACGCGCCTCTACGTCGAAGATCTCTGGCAGTCGGTGTTCCGGTCGTGATCAATTTCCGCTATCACCTGGTTTCCCTGACGGCGGTGTTCCTGGCCTTGGCTGCGGGGATCACCATCGGTGCCGGTGTCGTCGATCGCGCCACCGTCACCCGCATCGAGGGACAGCTCCGCAACGTGGACTCGCGTCGCGAAGAAACCAACGCCGAGAACGACCGTCTCAAAACCGATATCGGTCGGTGGACGAGGTTCAGCGACCAGGCGTCCGACGCCGTCGTCGAGGGGCGACTCACCGGGGCGACGATCTTTCTGGTGGGAACGACCGGTGTCGACCGACAGCTCGTCGAGGACGCTCGGGACACGTTCACCATTGCCGGGGCGAACGTCGACGGCATCTTGTGGTTCACCTCGAAGTGGGCCCTCACCAACGACGACGACATCCGCCGACTGGCCGGGGTGTTGGACGCTGCGCCCACCACTCGTCCCGAAGATCTCCGCACGGCGGCGATGATCGGGGTGACGACGGCGTGGAACGTTGGAGACAGCGGCCCGCTGGTGACTTCGCTGCTCGATGCCGGGTTCTTCGAGTTCGACGGCCCGTCGACCTCGCCGGTGCCGCTCATCGAGTTGCCGCGCGCAGGCTCGCTCTTCGTCGTCGTATCCGGCGACGAGGCCGACGTCCCGCCGGCGCAACTCGCGGAGCCCTTGGTCGATCGCCTGTCTGCCATGGCGTTGCCCGTCCTGGCCGCGCAACCGCGTCGTCCGGAGGCGACCCCGGCTGAGGAGGGCAAGAAGCTTCCTTCGGAGTTCGTCTTCGCGCTGCGCGCCAACTCGTCGGTGTCGGGGCGGATCAGCACCGTCGACAACCTCGATGACCCTCGCGGCCGAATCTCCACCGTGCTCGGGCTGCAGGCCCTTCGCAGCGGGCGACCCGGCCACTTCGGGTTCGGACCGGATGCCCGCATGGTGCCGGAGGCGCCGTGATCACCGTGCCGGGGGCCTCGTGATCACGACGGCCATCGTGCCGGCGTTCGAACGCGTCGATTCCATCGGCCCGACCGTGCTCGCCTTGCTGGCGCTGCGCAACGTCGACAACGTCGTGGTCGTCGACGACGGCTCGGTGGACGACACCGCCCGAGTCGCTGCGGAAGCCGGGGCCGCGGTCGTTCGCCTTCCGTCGAATCGAGGGAAGGGCGCTGCCGTGGCCGCCGGGATCGGCGCCGCCCCCGACGCCGACATCTACCTCCTCATCGACGCCGACCTCGGGGGCACCGCCGGATTGGCGGACGCGCTTCTCGCGCCGGTCGTTGCGGGACAGGCCGACATGTCGGTGGCCGTGCTGCCGAGCGCGGGCCGCAAGGGCGGCTTCGGATCGGTTCGCCGCCTGGCCGCTTCCGGGATTCGGCGCGCCACCGGCTTCGACCCGAAGGCCCCGTTGTCGGGCCAGCGCGCCGTCCGGGGCGACCTGCTGCGCTCCCTCGACCTCGCCGATCGCTTCGGCTTGGAGACGGGGCTGACCATCGACGCCATCCGGGCCGGGGCCAGGGTCGTCGAGATCGACGTTGCCATGGATCACCGGCACACCGGTCGTCGCCTTGCGGGGTTCCGCCACCGGGCCCGCCAAGG
This sequence comes from Acidimicrobiales bacterium, assembly GCA_046596815.1. Classification (GTDB taxonomy): domain Bacteria; phylum Actinomycetota; class Acidimicrobiia; order Acidimicrobiales; family CADCTF01; genus DATLED01. The sequence continues at coordinate 3,245 of JBKJLU010000270.1, forward strand.
CGTCGACATCAGTCGAGCGCTGTGGCCTCGTGTGACCTCCTCGAACCTTCGAGTCGCCCTGATCCTGTTGGCCTTCTTGGTGGCCTCGACCCTCGTCCTCGTCTCGGGAAGTCGGGCCGAGCCGGCGAGCGTGGCTGCATCGAGGGGCGCCGAGAAGGTGGTCGTCTTCGGCATGCCCCGACTCACCTGGGACGACGTCGGTACCGGTCGCTTGCCGACCCTCGACCGCCTCATCGAGGAAGGGGCGATCTCGGCGACGAGCGTCCGCACCTTGTCGGGCCGACCCAACATCACCGAGGGGTACGCCACCCTCGGGGCGGGAACACGTGTAGCAGCCGATGACGTCGGTGGCCTGGCGCTCGATGGCGAGTCGACCATCGAGGGCGCCACGGCCCGAGAGGCGCTCGCTCGTCGAATGGGCAAG
>JBKJLU010000343.1:0-4769 GCA_046596815.1 Acidimicrobiales bacterium
ACAAAGGAAGGCCACGACCTTGCCGAAGTCGTCGGGATCGCCGAGTTGTCCGAACGACGAGCCAGCCGCGACCAAGGCCTTGATGCGGTCGGTGTCGTGGGACCCGGGGCACGCCAGATTGACCGTGATGCCGTCGTCGATCAGATCTTGCGATGCCGTCTTGGCCCAGGCCCACAGACCGGTGCGGGCGGTGTTCGACATGGCCAACGCCGGGATCGGCTGCTTGATCGACGACGAGGTGATGAAGCAGATGCGGCCCCACTGGCGCTCGCGCATGTGGGGGACGGCCTCGCGGGCGAGCCTGATCGAGGTCGTGAGATTGTCGTTGAGAGCGGCGGCGATGGCCTCGTCCGTCAGGTCGAGCGCACGCGCCGGAGGGGGACCACCGGCGTTGCCGACGAGGATGTCGATCGATCCGAAGTGTTCGACCGTCGATGCGACCAGCCGAGCCGGGGCATCTGGTTCGGTGACGTCGTCGACTATTGCGAGCACGTCACCCCCGACCTCCTCGATGTCGGCGGCCGTCTGCGCCAGGGCCTCCTCGCCCCGAGCGCAGATCACCACCTTGCACCCCTCCTGGGCGAGGGCGATCGCCGAACCTCGCCCCAACCCCTTCGACGATGCGGTCACCAGCGCGACGCGTCCTGCGATACCGAGATCCATGACGCCAGTCTTGTCACGCCCCGACGGTTCAGTCGGGCGGTGGTCGTGGTCGGCGAGAGCGGAGGCGGTTGTGGTAGCCGCAGGCGACCCGGCCGTTGTCTTGGCTGGTGATGCCCCCGGCGATCCACGGTTGGATGTGGTCGATCTGGCATTTGTGGGCGGGGATGTCGCAGTAGCGGTGGTAGCAGAACCGGTCGCGGACCTCGATGAGTCGTCGTAACGCTCCGGTAAAACTGCGTTTGTAGGAAACGTCGATGACCCGGCTGGGGGTGCCGTCGAACAGGACCCGTTCGAGGTCGGCATCGGCGATCCACGGCAATAGAGCGGTGGGGGGCACGACTTGTCCGCTGGCGAGTTGCATCACGTGGCTGAAGGCGTCGGCCCCGAGCAACAACGTGAACAGCGGCTTGGGTGCTCGGCCACCCTCGGGCATGGCCGCCGACCGTTTGGCCATCGCGACGAGGGCGTCGGCCCGGCGCTGGTCGGGGGTCCGTTCCAACTCACCGACGAGAGGGTCGCGGCCCAGGCGCGTCTTGGCGTCGGCCCAGTCAACGTCGAACAGTTCTTGTTCCAACCGTTGGAGCTCGTTCGAGACGATGGCCCCGCTGATCGGGTCGAGCACGATCGAACCGCTGAAGGTGCCCCCGAACGTCTCGTGCAAAGAGACCCGTCGCCGGTCGCGGCGGTCGATGTCGGATTGGTCGGTGCCGTCGGGGTCGGCGTGTTGCTGCCAGTACTCGACGACCTGGTGGAACTCGTTGAACGTGAGGGTGCGGGCCGCGTCGACGAGCATGGCTTCGTCGCGGGTGAAAGCGGCTCGGGTGCGGCGGTTACGGGTGCCGGCGAGTCGGCGTACGTGGTCGAGGGTGATGTCACCGACCGACCAGGCGGCATCGACGAGGGGCATGTCGCGCAGCGCCCGACCGAGCCGCAAGCGACTGGTGCACACGGCTTTGGGTTCGCGGGTCTCGCGGGCCAGCCAGGCGGCCCCCGATTTTGCGCCGTCGGCGTCCCACACCCGGCGTTGATCCCACACCACCGCCATGCGCGCCTGGGCCGCCGCGAACGCGGCGCCGGCTCGGGCCAGATCGACTTGGGCGTCGCGCAAATCGGCGTCGCTCAACCGGTGACCGTCGAGGGCGGCGAGCTCTTTGACCGACCGTTCCAGCTCGTCGACCACACCCAAACGCATGTTCGTATCGTACCACCTGCGAACGGCTCGTGGGCAAGAAACCCCAACAAAACCGGGACGTTTTCGAGCCTCAGGCGTCGACGACGTGCAGGTCGTGGTTGGTGGTGTTGAGCGCGTCAGGACCGGATTCGGTCGCCACCACGATGTCCTCGATGCGCGCACCGTGACGACCGGCGACATAGATGCCGGGCTCGATCGAGAAGGCATGACCGGCGACGAGGGGGGCGGCGTTGCCGGACACCAGGTAGGGATCCTCGTGCTCCTCGAGGCCGATGCCGTGGCCGGTGCGGTGGATGAAGAGGTCGCCATAACCGGCGTCGGTGATCACGACCCGGGCGGCGGCGTCGACGTCTTCACACGCCGTGCCCACGGTGGCGGCGGCGACGGACAGCGATTGCGCCCTTTGCAACACGTCGTAGAGATCGCGGAACTCCGCCGGCGGCTCGGATCCGGTGAAGACGGTGCGGGTGATGTCGGAGCAGTAGCCGTCCATGGTGCCGCCGAAGTCGCAGACGACCGACTCCCCGATCTGGATGACCCGCTCGCCGGGTTCGTGATGCGGGCTGGCGGCGTTGGGTCCACTGCCGACGATGGCGAAGTTGACCTTGTCGTGGCCCTCGGCCCGCAGCCGTCGACCCAGATCGGCACTGACCTCGGCCTCTTTCCGTCCGATCAAGGGGATCTCGCCTCCCAGCAGTTGGGCGGCCACGCGATCGGCCGCCTGCGCCGCCGCCCGTAGGGCCTCGATCTCCTCGGCGTCTTTCACCGCTCGCAACGGCGACGTGACGTCACTGGCCCGCCGCCATGATGCGTCGGGCACCGCCGACTGCAGACCGATGAGGAAGGTCGCCCAGGCACGGTCGCTGACGGCGAGTCGGCGCCTGGACCCAACCAGTCCAGCCACGACGGCCACGGGGTCTTCGGTCTCGCCCCAAGGACGGAGGACGAAATCTGTACGTTCAGCGACCCGGGGGGCTTCGAGGCGGGGGACGACGAGGGTTGGCGTGTCGCCGTCGGCCGGCAGCACCAGCATGGTCAGGCGCTCGAGCGGCATCGCCTCGTAGCCCGTGAGCCAGGGAAGATCGGCCCCCAACGAGAGCAGAAGGGCGTCGACGCCAACCTCGCTCATTCGGGCGCGGACACGATCGAGGCGCGACATCATGCAGGCAGGCTACCGAGGGGTGCTCGAGCCGCGGCCGCTTGCTTGGCGTGATAACTCGAGCGAGTCAGGGGCGACGACTGGACGTGGCGGAAGCCCATCGAGTCGCCGACGATACGCAGCGACTCGAATTCGTCGGGCGTCCACCACCGGGCCACCGGAAGGTGGTTCGAGGTCGGCCGGAGGTACTGGCCGATGGTCACGATGTCGACGCCGACAGACCGAAGGTCGTGCATTGTCGAAACGACCTCGGTCTCGGTTTCGCCCATGCCCAGGATGATCCCCGACTTCACGGTGAGACCCGCAGCCGCGGCGCGACCCAGCACCGAGAGGCTGCGGGCATACGACGCCGAAGGACGAACGGCTCGCTGCAGGCGAGACACCGTTTCGATGTTGTGGTTCAGGACGTCCGGGCGGGCATCGAAGATCGTCGCCAGCGACGACGAGTCGCCCTTGCAGTCGGGGATGAGCACCTCGACCGCGCAACCCGGCGCGTGTCGACGGATCGACTGGATCGTCGCCGCGAACGCAGCGGCTCCGCCGTCGGCGAGGTCGTCGCGAGCGACCGCCGTCACCACCGCATGCTCGAGGCCCATCGTCGCCACTGCGGTTCCGACCCGCTCGGACTCGTCGGCATCGATGGCCAGCGGAAGGCGGGTGTCGACCAAACAGAATCCGCAGGCCCGGGTGCAGCGCTCGCCGTTGATCATGAACGTGGCGGTGCCGTCGTTCCAACAGTCGAAGATGTTGGGGCAGCCTGCCTCTTCGCAGACCGTCACCAGGTCGAGCGAGCGCATCGTCTTCTTCAGCGCCCGATACTCCGGACCCATGTCGGCTTTGACCCGCAACCACTCGGGCTTGCGTTCGGCCAGCGGCACCGACGTCGACGCGTCGACACCGGCCGACGCGAGCCGGCCGAGCAATCGCACCGGCTGCTCGCTGGCGCTCCCGACACCGGCCTCGTTCGAGATCACCGCGCCCGGCAGCCCGGTGCGGCTGAACATCGACAGGTCGTCCGGGCGGATGTGCCAGGCGACATCGGCGCGGTCGATCGGATCGAGGCCACCCCACAACACGGTCGCCCGGGCGACCACCGCATCGACGACGTCGTGCATGGTCGTCGCAACCCCTTCAGCCGCCAACGATGTGACGGCCTTGTCGGGGATGCCACACGGCACGATGTGTTCGAACATCGACAGATCAGGATCGACGTTGAGGGCGAAGCCGTGCATCGAGCGCCCGCGCGTGAGCCGGACCCCGATGGCACAGATCTTGCGGTCTCCGATCCAGACGCCGGGGAACTCGGCCTTGCGCTCGGCTCCTGGCAGACCGACGTCGGCCAAGGCGTCGATGACGAGTTGCTCGACGTCGTGCACGTACCGCGGGGTCGCGCCGGGACCGACCGGCACCGACACGATCGGGTAGCCGACCAGTTGGCCGGGTCCGTGGTAGGTGACGTCTCCGCCCCGGTCGGTCTCGACGAGTTCGGCCCCGACCGACGCAGGATCGACGAGGACGTGCTCGTGCTTGGCCCGTACGCCCATCGTGTAGACGTGCGGGTGCTCGAGCAGCAGCAGGTGATTGTCGTCCGATCGCTCGAACAGGGCGCGCTGCAACCCGTGGGCGTCGGCGTACCGCACTCGGCCGAGCCACCGCGCACGCAGGGTCATCGACTCAGCCCAACTCGGATGCCCAGTCGCGCGTCTCGAGGATCTCCTTGATGCGGGCGAGGAAGGCCGAGGCGTAGGCCCCGTC
>JBKJLU010000414.1:0-2558 GCA_046596815.1 Acidimicrobiales bacterium
GTCGTGGACGGTCACCTGTTGGGTCGAGCCCGACGAGCCGCATCGCATCGTGCGGGCGCGCATGTTGCCGACTCCGCCCGAAGGCTTGGAGATCCGTCTGGCGGTGGCCGACGACGCTGAGGCACTCGGGGCCCTCGAACGTCGAGCACCGATACGACTGGGGCACGACCCGATCACGTTCATGAGCTTCGATCACGGTGACGACTACTTCGCTCCCGCACGCCTCATGAACGAGGTGACGGTCTACATCGCCGAGGTCGAAGGAGAGGTGGCCGGCGCCTACTGCGGTGCCGTCCAACCCGTCCACCTCGATGGCGAGGCGAAGCGCCTGTTTCTCGAGCACCACGTCCGCATCGACCCCACGACCCGGAGGGGTGCCGTGTTCTGGGCCCTCTGCGACTATGGCCGCGACCGCTACGCCCGCGCCACCGACTCGATCGCGTTCTACGTCTCCGTCGACAACCTGGCGGTAAGGAAGTTCGTCGAAGGGGTCCCTCCCTGGTCGGTCCAGCCGTTGCGGGCTCTTCTTCGGTGTCCGAGTCCTGCCGATGCGGATTCGTCGGTGGAGGGCGTCGAGCCGGCCACCTCTGCCGACGCGGAGGACATCGCCGCCTTCCTCAATGAGTGCCACGATCAGGCGGCGCTCTACGTGCCCCACACCGGCTTCTCGATCTCCGAGCGGCTCTCCCGAGACCCCGACCAATACGGGTGGAAGCAGATGCGCCGGAACGCGGGTGCGGCAATTGGGGTGAGCAACCAGCTCGTCCAGGTCGTCCACTCCTGCGAGGGGACGGAACGACTCTCCGTGAGGGCGCTGGCCCTCGACCACGGATTCCGACCCGGCTGCGAGGACGAGTACCGCGCGCTCTTGCTTTCGTGGTGTCGCGAGCTCGGTGCGCGCGGCGCAACGCACCTCGCCGTCTTCACGTCAGAGCGATCATCCACATTTCCCGTTCTGCGCGACCTCGCCGACGACATCGAAGTGTTCGATTTCTGGGCCTTCGAACTCGACGAGCCGGCGTCACTCGCCACCCACGGGTTCTACGTCGACGCCATCTATTTCTGAGCTACCGGAGGTCGCCATGAAGTCACCTTGGAAGTCGATGGAAAAGCTCGAGCCGACCCGCCAGTACGTCGTGTTGGCCTCGAGCATTCCGCCGCGCAGCCTCCGGTCGACGCCGCGCCTCTTTCGGGGAGCGAGCGCGGTGCGCAAGCAATTGGCGAAGACCGAGGGAGTGATCGGGTTCTCGCTCTTGGCTCGACCGCTTCAGAAGCAGTACGCCACGTTGTCGATCTGGGCGGACGAGGCCGCGCTCGCCGCATTCAGCCACGACCAGCCGCACGGGGCGCTGATGACCGACTTGTCTTCGGAGATGGGGCCGACGAAATTCGTTCGGTGGACCATCGCCGGTTCCGATGGCCGCCCGACGTGGAAGGACGCCCTCCAGCGCCTCGGTTGAACTGAGCCGGCAGGCAATAGCCGTTGCGGTGGGGGTTGCGGCGGTTGTCAGCAGCGTTCGGCGAGGAAGACGAACTCCTGTCGTGGTCGGTCCGGCGCATCCCGCACCTCCCGCACCACGAATCCGGCGGCTTCCAATGAGGCGCTGAGTTCGGCTTTGGTCCGGAAGCGCAGGGTGGAGTCGGACGACAGGACGGCCCCGTCGGACTCGAAGACGAAGGTCCACCGAAAGGAGATGAACGGCAGCCGGACCTCGGTCAACTCGACCCAGGTCTCGACCGAACCGATGTCGTCGATCGACACTTGGCGATAGGTGCGTCGGCGGTCCCATTCCTGCCACGCCTGCTGTAAGGGATCCCGGGATTCGAAGACGAACAGTCCACCGGGCCTCAGAGCGGCTTTCGTCGCCCTTAACGCGTTGGTCCACTCGTTGTCGGTGAGGAACACCTGGGCCACGTTGCCCGTCATCATTGCCAGATCGAACTGCAGGGGAGGTGCGGCCGACGCGTCTCCTGCTTGCCACCGGACGAGACCGGCACCGGGTTTGCGTCGCGCAACCTCGAGCGAGGCCAAGGCCGGGTCGAGACCGGTCACGTTCCTTCCCTGCAGGGCGAGGAGGCACGCCAACGTCCCGGTTCCACAACCGAGGTCGAGGATCGACTGCGCTCCGAACTCGTCGACGATGGCTGCGTACATCGCGAGATCGCGACGATCGGCGTCGAGCGGGTCGTAGATGTTGGCGAGTCGTTGCTCGCCGAAGATCGGATCGACCATGAACAATTGTTGCCGTTTCTCCTCGCCGGACTCGTTACCGTTTCACCATGGCGACGATGGACGACGTGGCGGCGATCGCCAGTTCTCTACCCGGGGTCGTGGAGGGCGAGCGTCACGGGACCCGGACATGGTTCGTGGGCAAGAAGGCCTTTGCCTGGGAGCGGGGGTTTTCCAAAGCGGACCTGAAGCGGTTCGGGGACGAGACCCCGCCGTCTGGGCCCATTGCGGCCATGGTGGTCGCTGATCTCGCCGAGGAGAAACGGCAACAATTGTTCATGGTCGATCCGATCTTCGGCGAGCAACGACTCGCCAACATCTACGACCC
>JBKJLU010000424.1:0-4007 GCA_046596815.1 Acidimicrobiales bacterium
GCCCGCGGCGCCACGTCGTCATCTGCAGCAGCAGGACGAGGGCGACGAGGAGGGGGAACCAGCCACCCTCCGGGATCTTGGGGACGTTGCCCTCATTCTGCTGTTGCAGATGACGACGTGGCGCCGCGGGCGCGAGCTCGTCGCCGGCCGCATCCACCGTGGTGAGCGGCCCATTCGCGACGTGCTCAATCGGCTCGACCGTGTCGAACGGGTCGAGGGCACGGCCGTGTTCCTGTTCAAGGACCTCGGCAAAGCGCCGCCCGCACTCATCAGCAACATGCGGCACAACAAGGTGGTCCATGAGACGACGATCATCGTGTCCATCGCCACGGCGGATGTGCCCCGCGTCGAGTTGTCCGAGCGCTACGAGTCGGAGACGATCGCGCCCGGCGTCCACCAGGTGTTGCTCCGCTACGGCTTCATGGAGGAACCCAACGTGCCCGTGGCCCTCGAGGCCTGCACGGGACGCGGGTTCCGGTTCAAGCCCGACGAGGCCACCTACTTCATCGGTCGCGAGTCGGTCCTCACCGGGAAGGTGCCGGGAATGCACCCACTGCTCGAGCGCCTCTTCGTGCTCCTCAATCGTGGTGCGGACAGCGCCAGCCGCTTCTTCGGCCTCCCGCCCGATCGGGTGTTCGAGGTCGGCACGCACGTGGAGATCTGACCGCATCACCTAGCGTTCGTCTCTGGTGTGCCGGGAAGCCTGGTCGGCGTCTGTTTGCCGACCCCTTGGAGCCCGATGTCCGACCCTTCCCCCGAGCCCCTGACCGCTGCACGCCTTCCCCGCGTCCTGCGCGAGTTCTTCGAGACCGAGATCGCCGGGGGCATCGTCCTCCTCGGAGCCGCCGTCGTGGCCCTGGTCTGGGTCAACTCTCCGTTTGGTGACAGCTACGAAGAGCTGTGGCGCACCGAGCTGTCCATCCGTGTCGGCGGCATTGGTGTCGGGGAAGACCTCCGCCATTGGGTGAACGACGCCCTCATGGCGATCTTCTTCTTCGTCGTGGGGCTCGAGATCAAGCGCGAGCTCGTTGCCGGCGAGCTGCGGACGTGGCGGCAGGCGTCGACGCCGGCGATTGCGGCGCTCGGCGGCATGGTCGTCCCGGCTCTCGTGTACGTGGCGGTGAACGGCGGCGACCGCGGCTCCAAGGGGTGGGGCATCCCGATGGCCACCGACATCGCCTTCGCCCTCGGCGTGCTCGCCCTGTTGGGGCGGCGTGTGCCCACCGGACTGAAGCTGTTCCTGCTGACGCTGGCCATCGTCGACGACATCGGCGCCATCACCGTCATCGCCGTCTTCTACTCATCGGATGTCCAGCCGCTCGCCCTGCTCGCCGCTGGTGCTGTGCTTGCCGGCATGGGTGGGCTGCGAGTGCTGAAGGTGACGTGGATGCCGGCGTACGTCGTTCTCGGCGCGGGCGTGTGGCTCGCCGTGTTCCAGTCGGGAGTCCACGCCACCATCGCCGGGGTCATCCTCGGACTCCTGGCGCCGGCCCGCGGCACCACGAGCTCCGTCGCCGAACGACTCGAGCTCTCCCTGCACCCCTTCTCGAGCCTCTTCATCGTCCCCGTGTTCGCTCTGGCCAATGCCGGCGTCGTGTTCGAGGGAAGCGCACTCGGCGAGCCCGGTGCGGCGAGGGTGGCGGTCGGGGTTGGGCTCGGACTCGTCGCCGGAAAACTTCTCGGCGTGACGGGGGGCGCCTACCTGGCGGTGCGGCTGCGCGTCGGGGCGCTGCCGGTGGGCGTCACGTGGCGCCACATCGTCGGGGCCGCCGGACTTGCCGGCATCGGCTTCACCGTCTCGTTGTTCGTCACCGACCTCGCCTTCGACGACGAGGCGCTGCGAGCCGCATCCAAGATCGGGATCCTGGTGGGCTCGCTTGCGGCGTCACTGGTCGGTGCCACCGTGCTTCTGGGCGGATCCTCCCGTCCTCACGACGGGAGAATCCGCCCAGAACCGTGACAGGTCAGGTGAGAGGTCAGGCCGGACCGTCGGCGCCGGGGGGGTACTCGAGCAGGGGCACCGATCCGTCCTTCCATGCCTTGCGGATCGGCTCGACCACCCGCCACGACTCCTCGGCCTCGTCGTCGCGGATCGAGAAGGTGGGGTTGCCGTCGAAGGCGTGGATGAGCACGTTGGCGTAGGCGGGAAGTTCGGACGGAGCAAGGTCGGCGTCGAGCTCGACCGAGGTGAGGTCGAACAGCTCGCCGTCGTTGTTCATCGCCAGTCCGATGCTGAGTCGGTCGGGGCCGAGCTGCAGGCGCAAGACGTTGGACGCCGGGTGGCCCGACTGCCCGAAGGCCAGGTGGGGGACGGGCTTGAAGGTGACGACGATCTCTCGCACGTCCTTGGCCAACGCCTTGCCCGAGCGCAGGACGAAGGGCACGCCGGCCCAACGCCAGTTCTCGATGGACAGCGTGATCTCGGCGAACGTCTCGGTCGCGAGATCGGGGTCGACGCCTTCGGACTCGGTGAAGCCCTCGTACCTGGCTCGCACCGACTTCTCGGGGACGGCCCGCACGGCTCGCAGCAGTGAAACCTTGCGGTCGCGGAAGTCGTCGCCCTCGAGATCCGACGGCGGGTCCATGGCCACCAGGCACAACAGCTGGAGAAGGTGGTTCTGCAACATGTCGACGAGGGCGCCGGTGCCGTCGTAGTACTGGGCGCGGCCTTCGAGGGCCAGGGTCTCGTCGAAGGTGATGTCGACCCTGTCGATGTGCTGGTTGCTCCAGAGCGGCTCGAACAGGCGGTTGGCGAAGCGCAGGCCGAGGATGTTGTGGACGGTCTGCTTGGCCAGGAAGTGGTCGACCCGGAAGACGGCCCGCTCGGGGAAGCGCTCGTGCACGAGGGCGTTCAGCTCCTTGGCCGAGGCCAGGTCCTCGCCGAACGGCTTTTCGATCACCAGCCGGCTGCCCTCGGGGAGTCCGGCGGCGTGGAGACCCCGGATCGTGTCGGCGAACCGGGATGGCGGCAGCGCCAGGTAGGCGACGATCGGTCCTTCTCCCGGCAGCGCTTCGACGAGGGCGGCGACCTGGTCGGCCTCGGCGATGTCCGCCTGCTGGTACGAGACCAGGTCGACGACGCGTGCCTTCACCTCGTCGCTGGCGTCATCGGCGAACTCCTCCAGGGAGGCCCGGACCCGCTCGGCGAATTCCTCGTCCGTCTGCTCCCGGCTCCCGGTGGCCAGGACCACGAACCCCTCCGGCAGCCGGTCGACCCCGGCCAACGCGGCCAGGGCCGGATAGATCGAGCGGGCGGCGAGGTCGCCCGTCCCCCCGAAGAGGATCATGCGGGTCGGCCAGCCAGCGCCGCGCTCGGGAGTAGACGACATGCTCCCCGCCCTACCCCGCTTGCGCTTTTGGCTTACAAAAAACTATCTTCCGCCCTCGGCCAACCATGGAACCGACCCTCTCGAAGTCCGAACGCGAGACGCTGAAGGCGATCTATCGCCTGACCACCCCGGCCAACGGTCCGGGGGCCGAAGCGCATACCGGCGACCTCGCCGATCGGCTCGGCGTGAGTCCGGGCACGGCCACGGCCACGGTGAAGCGCCTGGCCGACCGCCACCTCGCCGACCACAAGCCCTATCGGGGAGTCGTGCTCACGGCCACCGGACGGGCGGCCGCGGTCGGGGCCATCCGTCGTCATCGCATCGTCGAGCGCTTCCTCTCCGACATGCTCGGCTACCCGTGGAACGAGGCCGACCGCTTGGCCGGTTCGTTCGAGCACGAGCTTCCCCAGGAGGTGGAGGACCGGCTGTTCGTGGCCCTCGACCGCCCGGCGACGTGCCCCCACGGGTTCCCCATCCCCGCTCCCGAGGCCGCCGACGTCCAAGAATTGCCTCCGCTCTACGCCCTCGAACCCGGGGACGTCGCCGAGGTGGCGGTGCCCGGGTCGACGGATCCCGATGTCGTCGCTTTCCTCGACACCCTCGGGCTGCGGCCCGGGGTCCTCGTCGAGATCAAGGAGAAGCACCCATTCGACGGACCCCTCGTCCTCAATGTCGAGG
>JBKJLU010000432.1:0-3828 GCA_046596815.1 Acidimicrobiales bacterium
GGTGCGCTTGGCCAGGTCGGGATCGACGTCGCCGAGCCCCGCCCACTCGTCGTCGAGCAACTCGACCGGGCAGTGCACGACGTCGCCCAACAGCATCGCCCGTTCGGTGCCGGACGACACCACGATGATCGTGCTGCCGGGCGTGTGACCGGCCGCCGACATGAGGTCGATGCCCGGGAGCAGCGTTCCGCTGGTCGACCACGTCTCGAGGCGATCGGCGATCGGCGTGAGCTTCTTCGTCGAGCCCTCGTCATGGCCGACGAAGTGGTCCCAGTCGCGCGAGTCGCACCGGTAGGTCGCATTGGTGAACACGACCTTGCCCTGCTGAGTGGCCCAGCCGACGTGGTCGAAGTGCAGGTGGGTGAAGACGACGTCGGTCACGTCGGCGGGCTGCAGACCCAGGAGGGCCAGGTTGTCGAGCAGCGCACCGCCGGCGAACGGACCCCGGGTCATGTTGCCGAGACCGGCGTCGACGAGCACGACGCGCTCGCCACTCCGGACGAGGAAACCCCCGAGCGCGAGTTCGACGTTGCCGTCGGCGTCGAGAAAGCGCCGGTGGGGTTCCCACTGTTCGTCGGTGGTGCCGACGAACGCCGCCGTCGCCGGAAGTGTGGCGACCCCGTCCATCACCGGATCGATCCGCAACGCGCCAACGTTCATGTGGACTCCTCCAGTCGGGCAACCCAACGGTCGGGCGCCACCTCGACGAACGGGAACTCGAGGACCGTGCCGGTGGTGCGGTCCCAGTACTGATGCGGATGGTTGGCCGGAGTGCGGCACAACACGTGCACACTCACGCCGGTTCCCGGTCCGGGGTTGCGGACGCGGTGCCAACAACCACTCCGTTCGGCCACGGAGGCGGCACCCTCCTCGGGAAGGAGGAAGGCCACGTCTCCGTCGGTCCACGCTCGGCGCTCGGATTCGATGGGCACGCCGTCATGCTCGACGTAGCGGGTCTCCTCGTCGCCGCCGCGCAGGTAGCCGATGACCCCCCAACACCCGTGGAAGTGCACACCGCTCGACGTCCCTTCGGGGAAGACGACCACGAGGACATGGAAACGACCTTCGTCGTCGGCGTGCACGAGGTTGCCGACCGCTCCGCCCCCGAACGGCTCCTCCGCCCACGGCGGGATGGGCTCGGGTGAAGCGATGAGCGCCTGCATCGCCGGCCTCATGGCTTCGGCCCGCGCCCGGTCGGTGGTCAACGCCGGATCGTCGAGCGCCCGCTCGACGGACTCGACCAGATCGGCCAACGCGTCGGTCATGCCGTGAAGTCTGGCAAACCTAGGAAGTCCGGGCGGTAGCGTCCGCGCCGTGCCGCCGAACGCCCTCGATGCCCGCACGCCGCTCGCCTCGATCCGTCCGACGCCCGTCGAACCGATCGACCGCCTCGGAGCCGTTCTCGGCCTGGAGCCCGGCCGCCTCTGGGTCAAGCGGGACGACCTCAACGGGCTCGGCGGCGGCGGGAACAAGGTGCGCAAGCTCGAATATCTCGTGCACGACGCGCTGGCCCAGGGCTGCGACACGCTTGTCACCGGCGGAGGGCGCCAGAGCAATCACTGCCGTATTACGGCCGCCGCTGCCAACCGCCTCGGACTGGCGTGCACGATCGTGTTGACGTCCCCCCGTCCGGCGACGCCGACCGGCAACGTGCTCCTCGACGAGGTACTGCGGCCCGACATCGTGTGGGCCGGTGAGCGCGATTACTACGGGGCCGAAGCCGCCATCGACGAAGCCTGCGAACGGCTGGCGGCGGAGGGACGGCGTCCGTACCGGATGCCGGTGGGCGGTGCGTCGACCGTCGGTGCGTTGGGCTACGTGGCCTGCGGGCTCGAACTCGTCGACCAACTCGGCGACGTCGCCCTCGTCGTCACCGCCGACGGCTCGGGCGGCACGCACGCCGGATTGGTGGCCGGGCTCGGGTCGCATGCGTTGGTGCTCGGCGTCGATGTCGGCACCCGGCCCGACCTCGACGATCGGGTGCCAGAGAAGGCGGTGGAGGCGTCGGCGCTCGCCGGGTTGGCCGCCCCGACAGGAACCGTGCAGGTCGACCACGACCACTTCGGTCCGGGGTATGGCGCGCCCACGGAGGCCTGCCGCGAGGCCATCCACCTGGCGGCGACGACCGAGGGGCTCCTTCTCGATCCGGTCTACACGGGCAAGGCGATGGCCGCCCTGATCGGTCGCGCCCGCCGTGGGTTGCTTCCCGATGCCGGCCCGGTCGTCTTCGTCCACACCGGAGGCCTGCCGCGAGGCCATCCACCTGGCGGCGACGACGGAGGGGCTCCTTCTCGATCCGGTCTACACGGGCAAGGCGATGGCGGCCCTGATCGGTCGCGCCCGCCGCGGGTTGCTTCCCGATGCCGGCCCGGTCGTCTTCGTCCACACCGGGGGCCTGCCTGCGCTCTTCGCCTACTCCTACGCCAGCTGGATTCGCGACCACCAGCCATAGCCATGGCGGGTCGGCCGGCGTACCGTCATCTGCATGAGTGATCGCATCGAAGAGGCCCGTCAGAACCGAGCGGGACTTCGGGCCGCCGTCGGCCAGGTCGAGCGGTCGCTGTCGAGCGCGGCGAGGGGCCGGGTGAAGGCATGGTCGGTCGAGTTGCACGAACGGCTCACCGAACTCTCGGTCGCACTCGAGCAACACATCGCCAGCACCGAGGCTCCGGACGGACTGCTCGCCGACATTGCCACTGCGGTGCCCCGCCTCGCCCATCGGGTCGACAAGACCAGGGCCGATCACGCCGTTCTGCGCACCGCCGCCGCCGCCGCCCTCGACGCCCTGCCAGACGACGACCAGGACGAAGCCGTTCCCGAGGCCCGCAATCGGGTGGTCGAGCTCCTGACCGCCGTCGTCCACCACCGCCATCTCGGCGCCGACCTCGTCTACGAGGCCTACAACGTCGACATCGAGGCCAGCGACTGACTACACGTGCTCTTTGCGGGCCCGGATGATGAGGGTGCGGGGCACATAACGGAAGGCTTCGCGCCAGAAGATCGACCGGGGTCCGCTGGCCGTTGGCTCCGGTTCGATCATGACGTCGACCCGGTAGCCCGTCCTCGAAAGACCCATGTAGAGGTCGGAGATGGTGTGGTGGTAATCGGTGAACTTGATGCCGTTCCACTCGTAGTCGATGGGCGCCCGATTGAAGTACGACCGTCGCACGAGCAGGGGGGCCTCGGCATCGTCGTCGTCGATCATGTCGTAGGCCGGGTGAGGGAGGCTGAAGACGAGGGCGGCGCCGCGCTTGAGGACGCGGTGCACTTGACGGAACACCCGATTGAGGTCTTCGACGTACCCGAAGGAGTACGACGAGAAGGCGAGGTCGATCGAGTCGGCCCGCACGAAGGCGAGATCGGCGAGGTCACCGTGGTGCAACTCGACGCGCACACCTTCGCGCTCGGTCAGTCGGCGCGCGAAGGCCAGCTGCTCGGCCGAGAAGTCGACGCCGATGGCGACGGCGCCCTGCTTGGCGAAGGCGATCGAACTCTGGGCGCCACCACATCCGAGTTCGAGCACCCGTTTTCCCGCGAGGTCACCGAGGAGTCGAAGATCGCTCTCGTTCGGGATGTCCGGCCCGTAGTTGGCGACGTCGGTCGGAAGCGCCGCGCCCTGTTGGTATGCGCTCGAGTGTCGATCCCAGGCGGCGGCGTTGTCGGTGGGCACGGGAGCAGCGTAGGCATAACGAGTGGGTCGTCTCCGGGTCGCCAGCTTCAACATCCTCCATGGTGTCCTCGCCGATGGCAGCGGACGGATCGATCTCGATGTATTGGCAAGGGCGGCCCAGGGTCTCGATGCCGATGTCCTCGCGCTGCAGGAGGTCG
>JBKJLU010000050.1:0-6790 GCA_046596815.1 Acidimicrobiales bacterium
GCCCTGGCCAGGCCGGCGTCGGAGAGTACGCCGCTGGCGGCCAGCGGTTCGAAGTCGACGGGGACGCCGAGCACCAGTCCTGGGGGGATCGGCTTGAGCATGCCGTCGAGCCACAGCGACGCCGAACCGGTGCCGGGCGAGACGAGCTCGTCGCCGAGGCCGACGCGGCGGGCCAGGTCGACGGCGGAGGGGATCCGGGCGAGGAAGGCGTCGGGGCCTTCGTCGACCGAGCGGCCGGCGAACTCGCTCGTGCGGATCTTGCCGCCGAGGCGGTCGTCGGCTTCGAGCACCGTCACGTCGTGCCCGTCCTCGCCCAGCTTGTGGGCCGCCGCCAGTCCACTGATGCCACCGCCGACGACAACCGCCCTCATCAGCTCAAAACCAGATCGGCGAGGAGGTCGAGGAATGCGGGGTCGTCGTTGACCGACGCGGTGCGCTCGAGTCGCAGGCCCACCTCGTCGGCCACCTTGCGGGCTTCGATGTCGACGTCGTAGAGCACCTCGAGGTGGTCGGAGGTGAATCCCGCGGGGCAGACGACGACGGCGTCGAATCCTTCGGTGGGCAGGGTGCGGATGACGTCGAGGATGTCGGGGCCGATCCACGGTTCGGGGGTACGACCCGCGCTCTGCCAGGCGATGCGCCACGAGGCGAGTCCGGCGGCCTCGGCCACGAGGGCGCCGGTGCGCGTGAGTTGCTCCTCGTAGGTCGGGACGTCGATCTCGAGCGCGCGTACCGGGAGCGAGTGGGCGGTGACGAGCACCTCGACCCGCGCGTCGGTCGGGATGCGGGCGAGGGCGTCGCCCACCCGGGTGGCGAGGAGGGCGATGAGCTTCGGATGCTCGCCCCAATGCGTGGTGCCGCCCGTCTCCAACTCTTCGATCCCGGAGGCGTCGGCGGCGTTGGTGGCGCGATCGAAGTACTGGCCCACGCTGAGGGCCGAGTAGTGCGGGGCCAGCACCAGGCACTCGATGTCTCGGCAGCCGGCGTCGAGCAGCGCCGCCGCCCCGTCCTCGATGCGGGGGCTGGCGTGCTTCAGCCCGAGTTCGACCAGGAAATGTCCGGGCTCCCGTTCGTCGAGCACGCGTTGGAGCCCGGCCGCTTGGGCCCGGGTTCGTTCCGCGAGGGGTGAGAGCCCGCCGATGGCGTCGTATCTGCGGCGAAGGTCATCGAGTTGCTCGGGCGTCGGCGGACGGCCCCGGCGGATGTCGGTGTAATAGGCCTCGAGATCCTCAGCGCGCTCCGGCGTTCCATACGCCATAAGCAGCACCCCGTGCGGGCCTTCACCCACGTGCTGGCTCCGCGTGGACGAGGTCGACGATGCGCTGCAGCGTGTCGGGGTCGGTCTCGGGGCGCACGCCGTGTCCGAGGTTGAACACGTGGCCGGGTCGTCCCCAGTTCGAGTCGAGGACCTCGCGGGTCTTGGTCTCGACCACGTCCCACGGCGCCAGCGCGACGGCCCACGGATCGAGGTTGCCCTGCACGCCCACACCCGGCCCGACCCGACGCCTGGCTTCATCCAACGTGATGGTCGAGTCGACACTGACGACATCGGCCCCGGCCCCGGCCCACATCGCCAACAGCTCGGCCGTGCCCACGCCCGAGGCGATGCGGGGCACCCCGAGGTCGGCGAGCCCGTCGAAGATCTTGCGCACCGAAGGCAGCACCGCCCGTTCGTACTCGGGGGCGTCGAGGGCGCCGGCCCACGAGTCGAAGAGCTGCACGGCCGACGCTCCCGCCTCGACCTGGCTGCGCAACGAAGCCAGGGCGATGTCGGCCAGGCGATCCAGCAGCGACGCGAACAGCTCGGGCTCGCGCCACATCATGCGACGGGTCTCGACGTAGTCGCGCGACGGGCGTCCCTCCAGCAGGTACGACGCCACCGTGAACGGCGCGCCGGCGAATCCGATCAGCGGAACATCGAGTTCCTTCACCAACAGGCGCACCGTCTCGAGCACGTAGGGCACGTCGGCCTCGGGCTCGAGCGGGCGCAGTCGATCGAGATCGGCGGCCGTGCGGAACGGTCGCTCGACCACGGGACCGATGCCGGCCTGGATGTCGACGCCGAAGCCGAGGGCGTGCACCGGTACGACGATGTCGGAATAGAGGATGGCGGCGTCGACGCCATATCTCCGTACGGGTTGCAACGAGATCTCGGCCGCCAACTCCGGCGTCTTGATGGCGTCGAGGATGTTGACGGTGCCCTTGAGCGCTTTGTACTCGGGCAGCGACCGCCCGGCCTGGCGCATGAACCACACCGGAACGCGGGAGGCCGGCGCAGAACGGCAAGCCCGAAGGAAGGGGGCGTCGGACCCAATCGAGGACTCGGACATTGCGGGGGGCACGCCTCCGATTGTGTCTGGTGGGCTGGGGCAACGCCGCATTCACGGACCGCTAATCTTTGAGGCTCCCCATGGCGGCTGCCCTTGTCTGAACCCTCCGACATCCAGAGCGAGCAGGCCCACCTCGACCGGGCCTACGCCCGCCTGGACGACATGCGGGCGACGGCCGCGGCCCGACGCGACGAGGTCATCGCCGACAGCCGCGGCGGCACCCACCAAGCCAGGGAGGAGCGCGACGTCATCGTGCGGGCCAGCCTGGCCCGCATCGAGCAGCTCCGCGTCGGAGACGAGGCACTGACCTTCGGACGGATCGACCGCACGACGGGCGAGCGCTTCTACATCGGCCGCATCGCCGTGTCCGACGTCGATCAGGAGCCGTTGATCGTCGACTGGCGGGCTCCCGTGGCCGAGCCCTTCTATCGCGCCACCGGACGCCATCCCATGGGCCTCTCGCGCCGGCGTCACTTCATCACCGACCGCCGCACCATCACCGGCATCGAGGACGAACTGCTCGACCTCGACCACATGCCCGACGAGTCGACCCTGGCCGGGGAGGGGGCGCTCCTGGCCGCCCTCGAGCGTTCCCGCTCGGGCGCCATGCGAGACATCGTCGGCACCATCCAGGCCGAGCAGGACGACATCATCCGCGCACCGATGTCGGGCGTGCTCGTCGTGCAGGGCGGGCCGGGCACCGGCAAGACGGCGGTGGCCCTGCACCGCGCCGCGTACCTGCTCTACACCTACCGGTTCCCGCTCGAACGCCAGGGCGTCCTGGTGGTCGGCCCCAACCCGCTCTTCCTCCGTTACATCGAGCACGTCCTGCCGTCGCTCGGTGAGACGGGGGTGACCTTGTCGACCGTGGCCGGGCTCTACGCCGGCAACATCCGCCCTCGGGCCGTCGACTCGGCGCTGGCCGCTCGGGTGAAGGGCGATGCCCGGATGGCCAAGGTGCTGGCTCGAGCGGTCTCCGATCGTCAGCGTCCCCTGCGCCACGTCGTCGAAATCCCCTACCGGTCCTATCGGCTGCGGTTGACCCCGGAGATCACCCGCGACGTGGTGTCGGCGGTCAAGCGTCGTCCCGGTCCCCACAACGGCCGCCGGGCCCAGGTCGAGCAGATGATCGCCCAGCGGTTGTACGGCCAATACACGGCGGCCGTCGACCGGGTGGCCCGCGTCGCCATCCGAGGTGGCTCGACCGGTCCGACGTTGAGCAGCGCCGAGTTCGCCGAAGACCTGCGCGACTCGGTCGAGTTGCGCGAGGCCCTCGAACGCATCTGGCCGCGGCTGTTGCCCGACGAACTCGTCCACGACCTGTTCGGTGCGCCGCCCCTCATCGAGTTGGCCGGGCGGAACCTGAGCGAGTCCGAACGTTCCGCTCTGCACCGGCCCCGCAGCTCGGCCCTCGAGGACATCCCATGGACGGCGGGCGACGTCCCCTTGCTCGACGAAGCGTCGGTGCTCCTCGGACCGCGTAGGCGCCGCCCCGATTCCGAAGGGGTGCGGACGTTCGGCCACGTCGTCGTCGACGAAGCCCAGGACCTGTCGCCGATGCAGCTGCGCATGCTGGCCCGCCGGTCGCTCGGCGGCTCGATGACCGTCGTCGGCGACATCGGTCAGGCCACCGGGCCGTTCTCGCCCTCGGGTTGGGGCGAGATCCTCGCCCATCTGCCCAACCGCCGCGAGTCCCGCCAGGTCGAGCTCACCGTGAACTACCGCACGCCGGCCGAGATCATGGAAGTGGCGGCGAGGGTGTTGGCCAAGGCGGCGCCCCACCTCGTGCCGCCGCAGTCGGTTCGGAGCGCCGGCTTCGGCCCCGTTGTGCGCAGGGTCCGGGCCGGCGAGGACATCACCGAGGTCGCCCTCGCCGTCGCCGCCACCTTGCGCATCGAGACCCAGGGGACGGTCGCCGTCATCTGCCCGCCGTCGCTGGCGGGTCCGCTCGGAGCGGCCAAGGAGGACGATGTCTCCCTCGAGGACGACGTGTCGGTCGTGCCCGTGGGTTCGGTGAAGGGATTGGAGTTCGACGGCATCGTCGTCGTCGAGCCCGGGCTGATCGCCGAGGAATCACCCCAGGGTCTGCGGGCCCTCTACGTCTCGCTCACCCGTGCGACCAAACAGCTCACCCTGGTCCACGCCGAACCCCTCCCGGCGGTGCTCGGCCTCTGAACCCACGCTTTTGGCAGCGAAATCCCGCCTTCCAAGGCGGGATTTCGCTGCCAAAAGTCGGAGGGTGGGTCAGACGGACGTCGACGACGCCGAGCGCAGCTCGGCCAGACTTTGGGTGGCGAGGTGCAAATGGTGGCGGCCTTCGTGCACGGCTTCGCGAACGAGGTCGAGCGCCGTGACGGGCCGCTGTCGGCGCTGCGCCGTCCGGGCCCACGCCGAGGCCGGGGTGCGGTCGACGGTGCCCGACATCTGGTCGGCGGTCATGGTCAGAGCGGCCAGGATCACGGCGAGCCCCTGCTCGTTGGCCCCCGCAGGTGGCGTCACGTGGGTCTCGGGGATGGTCGGTCCGTCCTCTCGAAGCACCCGTTGCAAGCGGATGTCCAGGGCGTGCACCACATCGCGCACGTGACCTGCGTGCTCGAGGGCACTCCACGCCGTCGCGGTCGACCGGCCGGAGAGCGCACGGCCAGGATCGGCGTCGTCGAGGTGCACGGCCAGGGCCGATCGCCAGTTCGTCGGCAGCTTCTGCAGGTAGTCGACCGCATCCTGGGGTGAGAGGTCGTCCGGCTCGAAGCCGCAGGTCGCGCACGAGCCCGCCATTGCGTAATCGGATTCGTCCGGCTGGCCGCCGACATCGATGCTCATCGGTTCTCCATTTGCCTTCGTTTGCGACTACCCGCCCCACCACAGTGGTAACCCTTTGCACGCCGATTGGTGGTTACGGTTTCGTTGCAATGTGCGGACGATTTGTCGCCACCATCACCCCGGCGCAGCTGGCGCCCTACCTGCGGGTCGACGAGATCCGTACCGAGGCGCTCGACGCCAGTTGGAACGTTGCGCCCACCGATCCGGTCTACGCCGTCGCCGAGAACCGCCACGATCGCCGCCTCCTCGGGACCTACCGCTGGGGCCTCGTGCCCTCGTGGGCCAAGGACGTCAAGATCGGTGCTCGCATGATCAACGCCAGGGCCGAGACACTCACCTCGAAGTTCGCCCGGGCCTTCGAACGACGCCGCTGCCTCCTGCCCGCCGATGGCTTCTACGAGTGGGAGAAACTCGATGGCGGGGGTAAGCAGGCGTGGTTCATCCACCGTTCGGACGAGGCGCCGATGGTCTTCGGGGGGCTGTGGGAGCTGTGGCGAGACCCCGCGGGTCCGGATGACGCCGACCCGTTGCGCACCTGCACGATCATCACGACGGCGGCCAACGACCTGCTCCGGCCCATCCACGACCGTATGCCCGTGGTCGTGTCCCCCCAGGACTGGGACCGGTGGCTCGATCGCGACGTCACCGATGCGGCCGAGGTCTCCGACCTCCTGGCCCCGGCCGACCCCCGCCAGTTCGAGCGCTACCAGGTGTCGTCGAGGGTGAACAGCGTGCGCAACAACGCCGGTGACCTGGTTTCACCCCTACATCCCTGGTGAGACCGGGCTGGAGGTTTCCCCCTACCTGCTAGTCGGTAGGCTGGGATGCATGGATGACCGGGCCCTTCTCGCCGAGCTCGAACCCGTGGCCGGCAAGCTCTACGACCGCCACGACAAGACCGCCAAGGAGTGGTTTCCCCACGAGCTGGTCCCCTGGAGTCGCGGCCGCGACTTCGAGGCCGGCGAGACGTGGGAGCCCGACGAGCTGGCCCCGCCGCCGCCCGTCCGCAGCGCCCTCTTCGTGAATCTGTTGACCGAGGACAACCTGCCGTACTACTCGATGGAGATCCACGAGATGTTCGGCGCCGGGGGCGCCTGGGGAGACTGGGCCCGGCGTTGGACGGCCGAGGAAGGACGCCATTCCATCGTCATGCGCGACTGGCTCACCGTCACCCGCGCCATCGACCCCGTCGCCCTCGAGCGGGGACGGATGTCGCAGGTGTGTGGCGGCGTGGTGCCCCACCCCAACAGTGCCGTCAGCGGCCTCGTCTACGTCACCCTGCAAGAGCTGGCCACCCGGATCAGCCACTACAACACGGGCAAATTCCTCGAGGACCGCTTCGGCGAGGAGATCATGAAGCGGGTGGCGGCCGACGAGAACCTCCACTACCTCTTCTACCGCGATCTCACGACGTCGGCCATCGAACTCGATCCGTCGAGCGTGGTCATCGCCATCGAGGCCGAGGTCCGCGAATTCGCCATGCCCGGGGTCGGCATCCCCGACTTCGAAGTGCACGCCAAGGCGATCGCCAAGCACCAGATCTACGACATGACGATCCACCACGAGAAGATCCTCGTTCCCGTCGTCTTGAACCACTGGAAGGTCGAGGAGCTGACCGGTCTCTCCGACGAGGCCGAAGC